>JAUMYI010000055.1 GCA_030528705.1 Comamonadaceae bacterium
CCCAGGCGCATGGCGTGGTCGAGAAAGGCCTTGAACTTGATCTCGGCGTTGCACAGCACGTCGGGGTTGGGCGTGCGGCCGGCCTGGTATTCGCGCAAAAACTCGGCGAACACGCGGTCACGGTAATCGGCGGCGAAGTTGACGTGCTCGATCTCGATGCCGATCACGTCGGCCACGGCGGCGGCGTCCAGAAAGTCTTGCCGGCTGGAGCAGTATTCGCTGTCGTCGTCATCCTCCCAGTTCTTCATGAAGATGCCGACCACTTCGTGGCCCTGCTGCTTGAGCAGCCAGGCGGTGACGGCCGAATCCACGCCGCCGGAGAGGCCCACTACGATGCGCTGTTTGTCTGTCATGGCGCGCATTATGCGGCGCGGCAAAGCTTCGTATCATCGGCGCATGCTCGATCGAATTGCCCCGCCCGCCCACCCCCAGGCCCAGGAGGAGGCCATCACCGTCAGCGGCGTGACGCCGCCCGAGGACGCCTGGCGCCAGACGCATCTGGGCCGCTTGCTGGGCCATGCGATGCGGCGCTTTGACGAGCGCGTGCTGTACCTGATGGCGCACGATGTGGAGGTGCCGCTGGTGCTGTCGAACCTGGCGGCGCGCAACAAGGTCAGTGCGGCGCACATCCATGTCACGCGGCATTTGTCGCTGCGCGGCGATCGCATCACCACGCTGGCGCAGCGCGCGGGCATGAGCAAGCAGGCCATGGCCGATTTGATCGATCAGTGCGAGGCCTGGGGCTTGGTGCGGCGCGAGCGCGATCCGGCCGATGGGCGCGCGGTGCGCGTGGTGTTCACGGCCGATGGGCTGCTGTGGCTGGCGGCCTTCAGGCGCTCGGTGGCGCAGGCCGAGGCGGAGTTCAGGCAGGCCGTGGGCGAGCAGGTGGCGGTGGTGGTGCGCATTGGCCTGGAGAGCTACGCCAGCGAGGGCTGAGAGGCTGTCCGAGACGAAGGCGTGCACAGGCTCCAGGGCCGCACCGCCGTGGCGGCTATTTGGAGAGCATGCGCATGGCGTCTTCCAGGCCCTTGAGGGTCAGCGGGTACATGCGCCCGCCCATGAGCTGGTAGATCAGGTCGATGCTTTGGCGGTAGCCCCAGACGCCTTGGGGCTCGGGGTTGATCCAGGCGTGCTGGGGGAAGGCGCCTGTCAGGCGCTGCAGCCACTCGGCGCCGGCCTCGGCGTTGTGGTATTCGACGCTGCCGCCCGGTTGCAGGATTTCGTAGGGGCTCATGGTGGCGTCGCCCACGAAGATGAGTTTGTAGTCCTTGTTGTACTTGCGGATGATGTCCCAGGTGTCGAACTTCTCGGTGAAGCGGCGGCGGTTGTTCTTCCACACGAAGTCGTAGACGCAGTTGTGGAAGTAATAAAACTCCAGGTGCTTGAACTCGCTCTTGGCGGCCGAGAACAGCTCTTCGACGCGCTGGATGTGCTCGTCCATGGTGCCGCCCACGTCCATCAGCAGCAGCACTTTGACGCTGTTGTGCCGCTCGGGCACCATCTTGATGTCCAGCCAGCCGGCGTTGGCGGCGGTGGCGCTGATGGTGCCGGGCAAATCCAGCTCCAGCTCGGCGCTGGTGCGCGCGAACTTGCGCAGGCGTTTGAGCGCGACCTTGATGTTGCGCGTGCCCAGCTCCTGGCTGTCGTCGTAGTCGCGGTACATGCGCGCGTCCCAGACTTTGACGGCGCTTTTTTGCCCGCCCTTGCCGCCGATGCGGATGCCGCGCGGGTTGTAGCCGCCGTGGCCAAAGGGGCTGGTGCCGCCGGTGCCAATCCACTTGTTGCCGCCCTCGTGGCGCTCTTTTTGCTCCTCCAGGCGCTTTTTCAGCGTTTGCATCAGCTCGTCCCACTCCATGGCCTCGATGGCGGCTTTTTGCTCGGGGCTGAGCTCGCGCTCGAGCAGTTGCCGCAGCCAGTCCTCGGGGATCTCGCGGCCGTAGTCGGTGAGCATTTCCACGCCCTTGAAGTAGGCGGCAAAGGCGCGGTCGAACTTGTCGTAGTGCTTTTCGTCCTTGACGAGGATGGTGCGCGCCAGGTGGTAGAAGTCCTCCATGCTGGTGGGCTGCTCGGCCTTGGGGCCGATCACGCCGCGCTGCAGGGCTTCGAGCAGGGCGAGGAATTCCTTGACCGAGACGGGCAGCTTGCCCGCGCGCAGGGTGTAGAAGAAGTCGATCAGCATGGTGTGGCGGCAAGGCAGTTGCGGCGGGGGCTCAGTGCTGGCCCCTGGCCAGCAGGTCGTGCAGGTGGGCGCGGGTTTCGGGCCATTCGCCCTGGGTCAGGCTGTACATGACGGTGTCGCGGATGGTGCCGTCGCGGCGCAGCGCGTGGCCGCGGATCACGCCGTCTTTTTTCGCGCCCAGGCGCTCGATGGCGCGCTGGCTGGCGTAGTTGAAGTTGTCCGTGCGCCAGCCGACCACGCGCGCGCCCAGCGTCTCGAAGGCGTGGGTGAGCAGCAGCAGCTTGCAGGTGGTGTTGACGTGCGTGCGCTGCACGCGCTTTGCGTACCAGGTGTAGCCAATCTCCAGCCGTTGCACGGCCGGCAGGATGTCGTGGTAGCTGGTGCTGCCCAGCACGTCGCCGCTGGCGGTGTCGATCACGGCAAAGGGCAGGCGCTGGCCGTGTTGCTGCATCTGCAGCGCGGTGTCGATGTAGGCGCGCACGTTCTCTGGCTCGGGCACGCTGCTCACGCGCAGTTCCCACAGCCGGCCGTCGCAGGCGGCAGCGCGCAGGCCCTCTTCATGGCTGGGTTGCAAGGGCTCCAGGCGCAGGCCATCGGCGTGCAAGGTGGTGGGGGTGATCCAGGTCATGGGTGATTGCCGATTTGGGGTGTGGCAGTCAGCAGCTCGCTCAGGCGCTGCAAATCCTCGGTGGCGATGTAGCCGTTCAGGCCCTGCTCGGCATCGGGCCCGCAGGCCCAGTTGGCCGAGCGGTAGCGCTGCGTGCCGCTGGCATCGGCCAGGCGCAGCTCGTACACGGTGGCGCCGGCTTCGCACTGGCCTGGCGCATTCAGGCGCAGCCGCGCCAGTGCTTGCTGGGCCTGCGGGCTCAGGTGCGCCAGCGTTTGCTGTTGGCTGTGCAGCGGCTGTTGCTGGCGCCAGGTATCGAGCTGGCTTTTGGTGACCGTCACGGTCATGCTCGCATCGTCGTTGCCGGGCCTGGGCCGCCAGACCAGGCCGCCTTCGACGCTGTAGCCATCGCCACAGGCGCTCAGCCAGGCCAGCGCCGCCGCCATGCCCGCGACAGCGGCCAGGCGCCGCAGCGCGCGATGCTGGGGAAGGGGGCAAGATGGCGGGCGCATGGCGGGCCTCCGGGTGGTCGTGGCTGGGATGGCGGCTGGGCTGATGGGCGCAGGCAATCAGCGATTGCGCTGGTTCATGAACACCAGCTTCTCGAACAGGGTCACGTCCTGCTCGTTCTTCAGCAGCGCGCCCAGCAGCGGCGGCAGGGCGATCTTGTCGTCCTGGCTGCGCAGGGCCTCGGCCGGGATGTCCTCGGCCAGCAGCAGCTTGAGCCAGTCGATCAGCTCGCTGGTCGAGGGCTTTTTCTTCAGCCCGGGCACGCTGCGGATTTCGTAGAAGCTCTTGAGCGCCGCGGTGAGCAATTCGCCCTTGAGCTGGGGGAAGTGCACTTTGACGATCTCCTGCATGGTCTGCGCGTCCGGGAACTTGATGTAGTGAAAGAAGCAGCGGCGCAGAAAGGCATCGGGCAGCTCCTTCTCGTTGTTGGAGGTGATGAACACGATGGGCCGCTGGCGCGCGCGGATGAGCTCGCGCGTTTCGTAGACGTGAAACTCCATGCGGTCGAGCTCGCGCAGCAGGTCGTTGGGGAATTCGATGTCGGCCTTGTCGATCTCGTCGATCAGCAGCGCCGTGGGCTGCTCGGCGGTGAAGGCCTGCCAGAGCACGCCTTTGACGATGTAGTTGTGGATGTCCTTGACGCGGTCGTCGCCCAATTGCGAATCGCGCAGACGGCTGACGGCGTCGTACTCGTACAAGCCCTGCTGCGCCTTGGTGGTGGATTTGATGTGCCATTGCAGCAGGTTCAGCCCCAGGGCCTGGGCCACTTCCTCGGCCAGCATGGTCTTGCCGGTGCCCGGCTCGCCCTTGACCAGCAGCGGGCGCTGCAGGGCGATGGCGGCATTGACGGCCAGCATCAGGTCCTGCGTGGCCACGTAGTTCTCGGATCCTTGAAATCTCATGTGCGGTGCTCGGTGAAGATGGGAGGGGATAGGTGAAAAACAGGCTTCTGGAGCGCGCAGCCGGTGCGCTGCGCCGCGCCCGGCGATGTTATTCCAGGCGGATGCGCGCCAGGCCCGGATCGGGCTCGGGCAGGCGCAACTGCATGTCGCGCAGCGCGTGGCACAGCAGGTCGGCCACCAGCAGGTTGCGCTGGCGCTTATTGTCGGCGGGGATGACCCACCAGGGCGCGTGGGCGGTGGAGGTGGCCTGCAGCAGCGCGTCGTAGGCGCATTGGTAGTCGTCCCATTGCGCGCGCGCCTGCAAGTCCTCGCGGGCGAACTTCCATTGCTTGGCCGGGTCGTCCAGGCGCTTTTGCAGGCGCCGGCGCTGCTCGCCCTTGCTGATGTGCAGCAGGCACTTGAGCACGCGCGTGCCGGTCTCGCTGAGCAGTTGCTCGAAGTGGTTGATGTGCGCGTAGCGCCGCTGCGTCTCGCGCTCGTCGATCTCGCCGCGCACCACGGGCACCAGCACGTCCTCGTAGTGGCTGCGGTTCCAGACCGTCAGCTCGCCCGCGCCGGGCACGGCGGCATGGCAGCGCCAGAGGAAGTCGCGTGCGCGCTCCTGGGCGCTGGGGGCCTTGAAGGCGTGCACGCGCACGCCCAGCGGCGAGGTGCGTGAGAACACCCAGCGGATGGTGCCGTCCTTGCCGCTGGTGTCCATGCCCTGCAGGATCAGCAGCAGCTTGCGCTGGCCGTTGGCGTAGAGCAGGTTTTGCAGCGCATCAAGCTGCAACGCCAACTCCTCCAGGCGCTGCAACTCGGCCTGCTTGCTGCCCAATGGATAAGGGGTTTGATCGGGGTCGATGTCGGCCAGGCAGCGGCCAGGGCGGATGCGGTATGCGTCAAATGCGTTCATGGCAGGCTGGCCCGGCAGGGCGTTGTGTGCGAAGGGGTGGCTTTTTGAGGACTTCCGCAGGCGCGCTGGGCGTGTGCGTTGCCTTATACCAGCACGATGTCGTAACGATCGGGCGCCAGGGCGCTTTCAGCCACCAGCGCAATGGGTTTGTCGATGAAGTCCGACAGGCTGGCCAGGTGCGCGCTTTCCTCGTCGAGAAACAGCTCGATGACCTCGGGCGCGGCCAGCACCTTGATCTCGCGCGGGTTGAACTGGCGCGCCTCGCGCAGGATTTCGCGCAGGATGTCGTAGCAGACGCTGCGCGGCGTTTTGGTGCGGCCCGTGCCGCCGCAACTGGCGCAGGGCTGGCTGAGCAGGTGCGCCAGCGACTCGCGCGTGCGCTTGCGCGTCATCTCCACCAGGCCCAGCGGCGAGAACTCGCACACCGTGGTGCGCACGCGGTCGCGCGCCAGCTGGCGGCGGAACTCCTGCAGCACGGCGCTTTGGTGCTTGTCCTGCACCATGTCGATGAAGTCCACGACGATGATGCCGCCCAGGTTGCGCAGCCGCAGTTGGCGCGCAATGGCCTGGGCCGCCTCCAGGTTGGTCTTGAAGATGGTTTCGTCGAAGTTGCGCGTGCCGATGAAGCCGCCGGTGTTGACGTCGATGGTGGTCAGCGCCTCGGTCTGGTCGATCACCAGGTAGCCGCCGGATTTGAGCGCCACGCGCTGGCCCAGGGCGCGGTCGATCTCCTCGTCGATTTGGTAGAGATCGAAGATCGGGCGCTCGCCGCGGTACAGCGTCAAGCGCCCCAGGGCGCCGGGCATGAAGTCGCGCGCGAAGGCGCGCAGCGCGGCGAACTGCTCGCGCGAGTCGATGGCGACGCTGCGCGTGTGCTCGCCCACCAGGTCGCGCAGCACGCGGCGCAGCAGGTCCAGCTCCTGGTAGAGCAGGCTGGTGACGGGCCGCGACAGCGCGGCCTCGCGGATTTTTTGCCAGGTGGTGCGCAGGTAGCGGATGTCCTCGATCAGCTCGGCATCGCTGGCGTCCTCGCCGTTGGTGCGCAGGATGAAGCCGCCGGTGTTGCGCCCCGGCGGCGTGTGCGCCTGCACCAGGGCCTGCAGGCGCTGGCGCAGCGCGTCGCGCTCGGGCAGGGCAATTTTTTGCGAGACGCCGATGTGGTCGTCCTGCGGCAGGAACACCAGCGAGCGCCCGGCAACGCTCAGCTGCGTGGACAGGCGCGCGCCCTTCTTGCCGATCGGGTCTTTGATGACTTGCACCACCAGCGACTGGCCTTCGAACACCTGGCGCTCGATGGGCAGCGGCGCCTCCTGGCGGCGCACCGTGGCTGGGGCCTCGCCGCTGCTGTGGCGCTGCCAGACGTCGGCCACGTGCAAAAAGGCCGCGCGCTCCAGGCCGATGTCCACGAAGGCCGATTGCATGCCCGGCAGCACCCGCGTGACCTTGCCCAGGTAGATGTTGCCCACCAGGCCGCGCTCGAGCGTGCGCTCCAGCAGCAGCTCCTGCACCGCGCCGTGCTCGATGACGGCCACGCGCGTCTCCTGCGGGGACCAGTTGATGAGGATGTCTTGCGCGGCCTCGGCGCTGGCCTGCACCGGCAGCGGTGTGGGCTGCGCGGGCGAGGAGGGGGCCGGCGGCGTGTGGGGGTCGGGCAGTGGCGGGGGGCAGGGCTGGTTCATGGCAGAGGGCCTGGGGCTCAGGGCTGGTGCAGCCAGGGGTGCAGCAGCAGGTGGGTTTCGAACAGCGGCAGGCCCATGATGCCTGAATAACTGCCCTCGATGCGGTCGATCAGCGTGGCCGCCAGCCCCTGGATGCCGTAGGCGCCTGCCTTGCCCTGCCACTGGCCCGAATCCAGGTACTGCTGCAGCCACTCGGGCCGCATGCAGTTGAAGCTCACCTTGGAGATGGACACGGCCTGCCGCACCTGGCTGTCGCCCTGCGTGAGCGTGCCGGGCAGGGATACGGCCACGGCCGTGATGACCTCGTGCGGATGGCTGTCGCACAGCAGCTCCAGCATGGCCTGGGCCTGGGCCCGGTCGGCGGGCTTGCCCAGGATTTGCTGGCCCAGGGCCACGGTGGTGTCGGCGCACAGGATGGGCGCGGGCGGCAGCCGGCGGCGGGCGGCGCGGCGCATGGCCGCATGCAGCTTAAGCCGCGTGACGCGCTGCACGTAACACAGCGGGCGCTCGCCAGGCAGCTCGGCCTCCAACGCTTCCAGCGCCTGGGCGGTGTCGCCCGGATCCGGGTCTTGCGCATCGGGCAGCAGCAGCGTGTGGGCGATGCCGATTTGCTGCAGCAACTGGCTGCGGCGCGGGCTTTGCGAGGCCAGGTAGATGGCGCGCGGGCCGGCAGCGGGCGCGGCCTGGCCGTTGCGGTGGGCGTTGCCATGCTCTGTCATGCTCATTCCCGGTGGTAGGGGTGGTGATTCAATAGGGACCAGGCGCGGTAGAGCTGCTCGGCCAGCAGCACGCGCACCAGGGCGTGCGGCAGCGTCAGCTCCGACAGGCGCAGGCGCTCGTGCGCCGCCTGGCGCAGCTCGGGTGCCAGGCCATCGGGGCCGCCGATGACGAAGACGATGTCGCGGCCCAGCTCGCGCCAGGCGGCCAGGCGCTGGGCCAGCTGGCGCGTGCCGCCGCCCTGGCCGCGCTCGTCGAGCACGACGATGTGCGCCTGCGCCGGCCATTGCGCTTGCAGGCGCTGGGCCTCGGCGGCCATTAGCTGCTCGGCGCTTTTGCCGCCGCTGCGCGGCTCGGTCTTGACGGCGCGCAGCTCCAGGCGCATGTCGGCCGGAAAGCGCTTGGCATAGTCCTCGTAGCCTTGCTGTGCCCAGGCGGGCATCTTCTGGCCGACGGCGGTGATGATGAGCTTGCGCATGGGGCTGTGGGGGCAGGGCGCGCTGGGCCGCCCTCAGCCGATGCGCTCGGCGCCGCCCATGTAGGGCCGCAGCGCGGCGGGGATGGTGACGCTGCCGTCGGCGTTTTGGTGGTTCTCCAGGATGGCCACCAGCGTGCGGCCCACGGCCAGGCCGCTGCCGTTGAGGGTGTGCACCAGCTCGTTCTTGCCCGCCGCGCTTTTGAAGCGCGCCTGCATGCGCCGCGCCTGAAAGGCCTCGCAATTGCTCACCGAGCTGATTTCGCGGTAGGTGTTCTGCGCCGGCAGCCAGACCTCCAGGTCGTAGGTTTTGGCCGCGCCAAAGCCCATGTCGCCGCTGCACAGCAGCACCACGCGGTAGGGCAGCTCCAGTGCCTGCAGCACGGCCTCGGCATGGCCGACCATCTCCTCCAGCGCCTCATAGCTTTTTTCAGGGTGGGTGATTTGCACCATCTCCACCTTGTCGAACTGGTGCTGGCGGATCAGCCCGCGCGTGTCGCGCCCGTAGCTGCCGGCCTCGGAGCGAAAGCAAGGCGTGTGCGCAGTCAGGCGCAGGGGCAGCTCGGCCTCGGCCAGGATAGTGTCGCGCACGATGTTGGTCAGCGGCACCTCGCTGGTCGGGATCAGGTACAGGGCCGTCTCATCCGGCTCAGGCTCGGCCTCCTGGCCGCCCTTTTGCGCCGCGAACAGGTCGCCGGCGAACTTGGGCAGCTGGCCCGTGCCCAGCAGCGAGTCGGCGTTGACGATGTAGGGCACGTAGGCCTCCTGATAGCCGTGCTGCTGCGTTTGCATGTCCAGCATGAAGGCGGCCAGCGCGCGGTGCAGGCGGGCGATCTGGCCGCGCATCACGGTAAAGCGCGCGCCGCTGAGCTTGGCGCCCAGCGCAAAATCCAGCCCCAGCGGCTCGCCCACATCCACGTGGTCCTTGGCGTTGAAGTCGAAGGCGCGCGGCGTGCCCCAGCGGCGCACCTCCACGTTGTCGGCCTCGCTCTGGCCCACGGGCACGCTGGCATGCGGCAGATTGGGCACGGCCTGCAGCAGCGCATGCAGCTGCGCCTGGATGTGCTCCAGACGCTCGGAGCAAGTCTCCAGCTCCGTCTTGATGGCCGCGACCTGGGCCATCACGGCCTCGGCGCTTTCGCCCTTGGCCTTGAGCTGGCCGATCTGCTTGGACAGGCTGTTGCGCTGGGCCTGCAGCTCCTCGGTGCGGGCCTGCAACTGTTTGCGCTCGGCCTCCAGCGCGCCAAAGGCTGTGACATCCAGAAACGCTTGCGGCGTCTTGCGGGCTTGAAGTCGGGCGACGACGTGGTCGAGCTCCTTGCGGAGCAAAAGAATATCGAGCATGGAATCTGTGCAAACGGCAGTGGGGCGCAGGCGCTTGCACCCCCAGGAAAAGCGAAGGCGCTATTGTCACCGATCGCCCCTGCGCTTGGGCGGCAAGGCAAGGGTTGCGCAAATGCAGTGCAGCAGCCGCAGCGGCCAAGTGCGCGCAGCGGCTGCGCTGCCGCGGCACGGCAACGCGCAAAGCGGCGCGCAACTACAGGCGATGGGCAGGCGATGGCGTGATTACAAAAAAAAACAACAAAACACTTGCCCCGCTCTGGACGCTTATTTTTATTGCACTCACAATGCCAGCCATTTTCAAATGCGACAGGCTTTGCCGGGCTTTGTTTTGTCGCGGTCAATCGGCTTTTTCTTTGACACCAGGAGAACTCAATGGCAACAGCGAAAAAAACTGCGGTGAAAAAACCTGCAGCAAATAAAACTGCCACCGCAAGCAAGCCTGCGGCCAAAAAAGCGGCAGCCAAACCCGCAGTCAAAACCGGCAGCGCCGTTGCCAGCAAGAGCGCAGCTGCCAAAAAGCCCGCCAGCAAGGCCGCAGCCCGCAAGGCCGCTGCCAAGAAAGCCCCCGTCAAAAAAACCACTGCCGTGAAAACCGCTGCCGCCAAGAAAGCTGCGGCCGTGAAAACCACAGCGGCCAAGAAAGCCAGCGCAGCCAAGAAGCCTGCGGCCACCAAGGCAGCCGTGAAGAAAGCCTCGGCAACGGCCAAGAAAGCCGCAGTGAAAAAGCCAGTGGCCAAGAAAGCCGCTGCCGTGAAGAAGACAGCGGCCAGCAAACCCGCAGCCAAGAAAACCAGCGCCAAGGCCGCCGCCACCAAAGCGGTTGCCGCCAAGAAAGCCACGGCCGTCAAAAAGCCCGCAGCGAAAGCCGCCGCGAAGCCTGCGGCCAAGCCGGTAGCCAAAAAGCCCGCTGCCAGCGCCAAGAAACCGGTCGCCAAGAGCGCAGCAGCCCCCAAGGCCGCTAAGCCCGCCGCCAAGCCCGCTGCCAAGACCACGCTGATGCCCAAGGCCGCTTGGCCGTTCCCGGTCACCAGCAAGCCTTGAGCGCCTGAGCGCCTGTTTCAGCCACACAAACAAAGCCACCGCTTGCGGTGGCTTTGCGTCGTCTGGCCGGCCGCGCGCCGTACCTGCGCCAGGGCAGGGCGTTTGGGCGCGCGTTTGGGCGCACAAAAGCGGCCGGCGGGATGGCCTGCGACTGCTATAAAGCAGGCCCGCCCCCTCGCTGCGCCGCTCGCATCTGCCTGAATCTGCTTGCATTTGCCGATCGGGCGGCCAGCGCGCCCAGGGGCGCCAGGCATCTTCCCGAGCTGCGCATGATCCGTCCCGACTACTACCTGCACCCGCCCTTCACGCCCGCGCCCACGCGCCCCGCAGTCACGCTGATCCTGGTGCGCGATGCACCGCAGGGCCAAGGCTTTGAAGTCTTGCTCTCGCGCCGCTCGCACCACGCGCGCTTCGTGCCCGGTGTGTATGTATTTCCCGGCGGCGGCATTGATGCCGGTGACGCCGCCGCCGTGGCGCTGGCCGAGCTGCGCCCGCAGCAGGATGCGCGCCAGGCCGAGCTGGCCGCCGCCGCCGCGCGCGAGTGCCTGGAGGAGCTGGGCATTTTGTTGGCGCGCGACGCCCAAGGGCGCATGCCCGACAGCCAGGCGCTGGCGGCGGCCGGCATTGCCCGCCAGCAGCCGCTGGCGCCGCAGTTGCAGCGCCTGGGCTGGCGCTTGGCGCTCGATGCCATCTACCCCTTTGCGCACTGGATCACCGACCGCGACTACCCGCTGCGCTTTGACGTGCCGTTTTTGCTGGCGCGCGCGCCACAGGGCCAGCAGGCCGTGGCCGACGAGGTCGAGCAGTTCGACGCTACCTGGATCAGCCCGGCGCTGGCCTTGCAGCGCCACGAGCAAGGCCTGCTGCCGCTGGTGTACCCGACCATCCGCAGCCTGCGCCGCCTGGCGCAGTTCGAAAGCGCCGAAGCCGTGCTGGCCGCCTGCCGCCAAGGGCCTGTCATGCCTGAGAGCTGCCCGCGCGCGGGCTGGCTGGGCGGGCGCGAAGTGCGCTACATGGAGCACGAGCCGGCCTTTGGCGAGCTGCATCTGGTCTGCCCGGACGGCCAGCTGCTGCACGAGCTGGACTGGCGCCACGACCAGCCCCGCGCCCTGCTGCGCCACGTCCAGCGCCTGACGGCGCCCAATGCCGGCCTGATGACCGGCCCGGGCACCAACACCTACCTGATCGGCGAGCCGGCCACCGGCTACATCGTGCTCGACCCCGGCCCCGACGATGCCCAGCACCTGCAGCGCATCGTGCAGCACACCGGCGCGCAAGTGCGGCACATCGTCTGCAGCCACTCGCACCCGGACCACTCGCTCGGCGCCGCGCCGCTGCAGGCGCTGGTGCAGGCCGCTGGGGCCGCGCGGCCGGCTATTTACGGCATGGCCTCGGGCCCGCATGCGCGCCGCGACAGCCGCTTCACGCCCGAGCAGCCGCTGGACACGGGCGACACCCTGATCCTGCAAGGCCAGCAGGGCGATGGCCGCGCCGTGCGCCACACCCTGCATGCGCTGCACACGCCCGGCCACACGGCCAACCACCTGTGCTTCGTGCTCGAAGAAGACGGCCTGCTGTTCAGCGGCGACCACATCCTGGGCGGCACGACCACCGTGGTGCTGCCGCCGGACGGCAGCATGCAGGCCTTTCTCGACTCGCTGGAGGTGCTGCAGCAAGCCTGCGCGCGCTGGGGCATCGAGTTCATCCTGCCCGCGCACGGCCACGTGCTGGATCAGGCGCCACAAGTGATTGCGCAGCTGCGCGCGCACCGGCTGCAGCGCGAGGCCAAGGTGTTGCAAGCGATCGAGCAGGCCCCGCAGGGCACGGTCGAGGACTGGCTGGCCAGCGCCTACGCCGATGCGCCGCGCGCGCTCTGGCCGGTGGCGCGCTACTCGCTGCTGGCCCACGTGCAGCGCCTGGCCGCACTGCACCCGCAGTTGGGCTTGCAGCGCATCCCCATGCCAGAGGCCGACGCCGCAGCGCACTGAGAGCCTGTCCTAGAGCGTGTTATGCACTTTGCGCTCCCCCGCGAGAGCGCCAAGTGCATAACACGCTCTAATTTTCTGTGGGGTGAGCAGCCAAGCGGATTGGGGGCTGTTTGCTGTGCCTCTCCTTCGCAGTGGCCACGGGCGTGGCCCGCACCCATCTCAAACCACAAGGCGCACTGGGTCACGAACCTTCCCTAGGGTTTTACATGATCCCAAAATGTTTGAACCTAAATAAAATGGGTTCAAACATAGCGCATGGACCTTGCTGGAATGCTGGGTGACATTCCAAGAAGGTTCTTCAGGCAGGAAAGAACCACGATGGCCGAGCGATCTTTTGTTGAGGAAGTCAAGAAGCTGCGCTTGACGGAGGGTGAGGTGTTCCGCGGCGAGGGCATTTTGGCGGTGACCAAGGCCTTGCTGGAATCGGGCGTGGCCTACGTTGGGGGCTACCAAGGCTCGCCCATCTCGCACTTGATGGATGTGCTGGCCGATGCGCAGGACATCCTGG
>JAUMYI010000056.1:0-2556 GCA_030528705.1 Comamonadaceae bacterium
AAAAAGTGGTTTGGGATGGGCTGCAAGGCGCCATCTTGAACACATTGCGCAGCCATAACTGGGGCTATGGCGAGGCTTGGCAACGCAGCAGAGCGCCCAAATCCCCACTTTCTGGCCAGCCGTGCAGAGACTTTGAACAGGCTCTTAGCCCAGCTCGGCCTGGGCCAGGGGCAGCGCGCGGGCGTCTTTGTCTGAGAGCTGCGGCTGCTCAATGCCGTGCTCGGCCAGTGGCCAGGCGATGCCGATGTCCGGATCGTTCCAGGCGATGCTGCGCTCGTGCTCGGGGGCGTAGTAGTCGGTGGTCTTGTAGAGAAAGTCGGCGCTGTCGCTGAGTACGACAAAGCCATGCGCCAGGCCCGGCGGCACCCAGAGCTGGCGCTGGTTGTCCTCGCTCAACTCCACGCCGACCCAGCGGCCGAAGGTGGGCGAGCCGCGGCGGATGTCCACGGCAACGTCAAACACGGCGCCGCGCACCACGCGCACCAGCTTGCCCTGGGGCTGCTGCAACTGGTAGTGCAGGCCGCGCAGAACGCCTTTGCGGCTGCGGCTGTGGTTGTCCTGCACGAAGTTCAGCTGCAGGCCAGTGGCCTGGGCGAAGGTGCGGGCGTTGAAGCTCTCCAGAAAAAAGCCGCGTGCGTCGCCGAAGACCTTGGGCTCCAGAATCAGCACGTCGGGGATGGCGGTGGCGCAGGTGTGCATGGGCGATAGGCGAAGGTATGGTGGGCTCAGTCGCGAATCATGCGCAGCAGGTATTGGCCGTAGCCGCTCTTGGCCAGTGGCTGGGCCAGGCGTTCGAGCTGGGCGCTGTCGATGAAGCCCTTGCGCCAGGCAATTTCCTCGGGGCAGGCGATCTTCAGGCCCTGGCGGCGCTCCAGTGTGGCGATGAATTGGCCGGCATCCATCAGGCTGTCGTGGGTGCCGGTGTCCAGCCAGGCGTAGCCGCGCTTCATGATTTGCACGTTCAACTGGCCCTGCCGCAGATAGGCTTCGTTGACTGAGGTGATCTCCAGCTCGCCGCGGGCGCTGGGGCGCACGGCCTTGGCGATCTCCAGCACCTGGGCGTCATAGAAGTACAGCCCGGTGACGGCGTACGAGCTTTTCGGTTGCTGCGGCTTTTCCTCGATGGAGATGGCCTTGCCCTGGGCGTCGAAGGCCACCACGCCATAGCGCTCGGGGTCGTGTACGTGGTAGGCGAACACCGTCGCGCCTGCGCTGCGGCCATCGGCCTGGGTCAGCAGGGTTTCGAAATCGTGCCCGTAGAAGATGTTGTCGCCCAGCACCAGGGCGCTGGGCGCGCCGGCCAGGAACGACTCGCCGATGAGAAAGGCCTGGGCCAGCCCATCGGGGCTGGGTTGCACGGCGTATTGCAGGTTCAGCCCCCAGGCGCTGCCATCGTCCAGCAATTGCGTAAAGCGCGGCGTGTCCTGCGGCGTGCTGATGATGAGAATGTCCCGGATCCCGGCCAGCATCAGCGTCGAGAGCGGGTAGTAAATCATCGGTTTGTCGTAAACCGGCAGCAGCTGCTTGCTGATGGCCAGCGTGGCCGGGTGCAGGCGTGTGCCAGAGCCGCCAGCGAGAATGATGCCTTTGCGGGCGGTTGTGTGGGCGGGCATGGTCAAGGCGTGGGGCAAGCTCACAAAGTGCTGCGTTTGCGCGCGATGAGGGCGGCAGGGTCAGCCAAATTCACGCGCCATCTCTTGGGCGCGGTCGTGGCTGGCGCGCATGGCGGCGATGAAGTGCTGCTGCATGCGCTGGGCCTCCATGGCCTGGATGGCGGCGAAGGTGGTGCCGCCTTTGGAGGTCACGCGCTGGCGCAGCACTTCGGGCGATTCGGGCGATTGCGCTGCCAAGGCCGAGGCGCCGGCGAAGGTGGCCACGGCCAGTTGGTAGGCCTGCTCGGGCGTGAGGCCCAGTTGCGTGCCGGCTTCGCGCATGGCCTGCAGAAAATAGAACACATAGGCCGGGCCGGAGCCCGACAGCGCGGTCACGGCGTCCAGCAGCGACTCTTGTTCAACCCACAGCGTCTGGCCCACGGCCTGGGCAATGGCTTGTGCCTGGCTGCGCTCGGCCTCGCTGGCGCTGGCGGTGGCGAACAGGCCGGTCATGCCCTGGCCCAGCAGGGCGGGGGTGTTGGGCATGGCGCGCACGATGCGCACACCATCGCCTAGCCAGGTTTGCATGGAGGCGGTGCTCACGCCTGCGGCGATGCTCAGGTGCAGGCATTGCTGGCTACTTAGCAGCGGGCGCGCTGCGAGCATGGCGTCCTTGAGTACCTGGGGCTTGACGGCCCAGACGATGGTGGCTGCCAGTGGCGCAGCAGCACTGGCGCCCAGCGCCTGCAGCGTGCCGGCGGTGCGAATGCCAAAGTCCTGACTCAGGGCCTCGCGCGCAGCAGCATCGGGCTCAATGGCGGCCAGGGCGGCGGCGGGCTGGCCGTGTTGGCGCAGACCGCCGATGATGGCGCGGGCCATGTTGCCGCCACCGATGAAGACGATGTCTGGTTGCATGGTCAAGCTCTTGTGCGCACGGGTGAGGCGGGGCCGCAGCAGGCTGCGG
>JAUMYI010000056.1:2656-12694 GCA_030528705.1 Comamonadaceae bacterium
GCAGGCTGCGGCGCTTGCGGCCGCAATGCTCAGGAGCCGCCGCCGTGGGCGCGCTTGCCCGGGTTCTTCTTGCTGCGGGTGTGCACGCCGCGCTCCTTGCTCACGCGCTGGCCGCCGCCCTGCTTGGGCATGGCGTAGCCCTTGGGGGCGGGCAGTGGCGGGGTGAATTTGCGATCGGCTTCGGTAACGATTTTGTTGCCCATGACGGCTCCTGCGAGGGTAGGGCGGCGCGAAGCGGGCAATGCGCGCCGACCTGATTGGTCAAACGCTTGCAGCTGCCCGTTGGCGCCCCAGCCTGGGGGCCAATGGCCGCGGGAAAACGCGCGATTCTAATGCATGGCGCAGGCCGCGGCCTGCGCGCTGGCTTTGGGCCTCAGTAACTGCGCCCGGCGCGGTACATGGCGTGCTGGCGGCGTTGCAAGGTGGTGGTTTTCTGCAAGGCGCTGTGGGTGCGCTGGGCGTGGGCGTGGGTGATGGCCAGGCCCAGGGCGTCGGCGGCGTCGGTGCCGGGCAGGCCAGGCAGTTGCAGCAGGCGGCGCGCCATTTCCTGGATTTGCGATTTGGCCGCGCGGCCGTGGCCGGTGATGGCCTTCTTCATCTGCAGCGCGGTGTATTCGGCCACTGGCAGGCCCTGGGCCACCAGCGCCGCGACGCAGGCGCCGCGCGCCTGGCCCAGCAGCAGCGTGGATTGCGGGTTGACGTTG
The DNA here is from genome assembly GCA_030528705.1 of Comamonadaceae bacterium. GTDB lineage: Bacteria > Pseudomonadota > Gammaproteobacteria > Burkholderiales > Burkholderiaceae_C > Lampropedia. The sequence goes on from JAUMYI010000056.1 coordinate 3,361, forward strand.
ACGAAGACGATTTCCACGCAGGCCTGGTCGGGCTGGTATTGGCGGCTGAGTTGGGCGATTCCGTCGAACAGGATCTTCAGGCGCGCGGGCAGGTCGCCGCGCGCCACGGCGCTGGTTTTGATGGTGCCGCTGGCCACGTAGCGCAGTTGCGTGCCGTGCACGTCGATCACGCCAAAGCCGGTGGTTTGCAGGCCGGGGTCGATGCCAAGAATACGCATGGGCAGGAGTGGCTCAAGAAGCCGGCGATGGTAGCGCAATCGCCCGCATGCGCTGCACGATGATTTGGGTGCGGCGGTTCATGTAGGGGCTGTGCGGCGCCAGGCCCAGGCGCCGTGGCTGGGGCAGCATGACGGCCAGGCGGGCGCTTTGCGCGGCGTCGAGCTGGCGTGCGCTGGTGCCAAAGTAATGCTGCGCGGCCGCCTCAATGCCGTAGATGCCTGCGCCCCATTCGACTTGGTTGAGGTACAGGTCAAGGATGCGCTGCTTGGGCAGCGCCGCTTCGAGCATCCAGCTCAGCAGCAGCTCTTGGCCTTTGCGCAGCAGGCTGCGCTGGCCCGAGAGGTGCAGGTTCTTGGCCAACTGCTGGGTGATGGTCGAGCCGCCCTGCAGCCGCGCCTGGCCCTGGGCATTGCGCCGCCAGGCTTGCTCGATGGCGCGCCAGTCGGCGCCGCGGTGCTGGAAGAACAGATTGTCCTCGGCGGCGATGACGGCTTTGCGCGCGTGGTCGTGGATGGCGCTGCCGGGCACGGGCCGGTGCAGCCAGCGGCGGCCCTGGGTGTCTTGCCGGCCCTGCAGGATGTGCCACAGCGCACTGCGCTGGAAGGCGCTGGAGTGCGGCTCCAGCCAACGCAGCGCCAGGCTGTGCGCCAGAAAGTACAGCTGCAGGCACAGCCCGGCCAGCAGCAGCATGCCCAGCCAGCGCCTGCCGGCCTGGGCCAGGCGCCGCACCGGGCCGGGGCGCATGCCTGCTGCGGGCGCTGGCTGGGCCCGGGCCATCAGGCCGCGCCGATCTGCTGGCGCAGCGCCGCCAGCACCGGGGCGCTGGGCGGGCGCAGGCCGCGCCACAGCGCAAAGGATTCGGCGGCTTGCTCCACCAGCATGCCCAGGCCATCGCGCGTGCGGATGCCTTGCCCCTGGCTGCTGGCCCAGTGCAGAAAGGGCTGGGCGGCAGCGCCGTACATCATGTCGTAGGCCAGCGCGCCGGGCGCCAGCAGACGCGGCAGATGCTGGATGGGCAGCGCCGCGCCTTGCAGGCTGCTGGCCGTGGCGTTGATGAGCAACTGCATGGCCGGCAGCGGCCGATGGTCGAGCTCGTCCAGCGCCAGCGCCTGCAGCAGCACGCCGTGCTCGGCGGCCAGGGCGGCGTGGCGCTGGGCCAGGGCCTGGGCGCGCGCGGCGCTGCGGTTGGCAATGTGCAGGCTGGCAGGGCCGGCCTGCAGCAGCGGCGCCAGCGCGCCTGCGGCCGCGCCGCCAGCGCCCAACAGAAGAATGTGCGCGCCGGCCAGGTTCAGCCCGGCGTTGTCGCACAGATCGCGCACCAGGCCGAGGCCGTCGGTGTTGAAGGCCTGCACCGGGCCTTGCGGGCCGTGCAGCACCAGGGTGTTGGCGGCCTGGGCCAGTTGCACGCGCGCATCGCAGTGGCTGGCCAGTTGCGCGGCCTGGTGCTTGAAGGGCACGGTGACGTTGCAGCCTTTGATGCCGTGCTGGCGCAGGCTGTCCAGGGTTTGGGCGAAGCCCTGCAGCGGGCTCAGGCAGCGGGCATAAACCAGCCGCTGCCCGGTGAGCTGGGCGAAATGCTGGTGGATGGCGGGCGAGCGGCTGTGGGCGATGGGGTTGCCGATGACCACGTAGGCGTCTTGGCCTTGGGCAATCAGCTCTGCCAGCTCTGTCAGTTCGGCCTGTGTTGCAAGGTCTGCAGGCATGGGCGGCGCGGCGGCGGGTGTGGGGGCAGTGGGCATAGGCTGCGGGCGCTGCGGTGGCGGCCGCTCACTGCGGCGCGGATCTGCTTTGCAGCTGTGTGGCCAGCGTGGCGTCGCGGCGGAATTCAAAGGTGGAGGTGAAGCCGATCTGGTCGGCCGTGCGGCGGATCTCGGGCGAGAAGGGGCCAAACGGCCCGGCGGCGTGCACGATGGCCTGGGCGCGCACGTCCAGCGCCAGATTGCCCGAGCTGGAGTCGATCTCGGCCGAGAGCACGCTGCCGTCGTGGTCGATCAGCACGGTCAGTATCAGCTTGCCGTAGAGCTTGCGGCCGTTTTGCGTCGGGAAGTTGCTGGTGCCGCGCTCCTCGATGCTGCGGCGCACGTGGTCCAGGTACAGGGCCGTGACCGAGTCTTGCGTGGCCGGGCTGATGTAGCGTTTTTTGGGGCGCTCGTTTTCCTCCTTGACCAGCCGCTCGATCTCGGCGAGCTGCTCGACCAGCAGCAGGCGTTTTTCCTCTTGCGCGACTTCTTCCGGGGTGCGCGCGGTGCGGCGCGGGTCGGGCACGGGCAGTTGTGCGACCTGCTCGCGCAGCTCGGCCAGCAGGCGGTTTTGGCGCTCGCGCGGGGTTTCCTGGCGCTGCTGGGCATCCTCGGTGTCGCTGCCGATGCGCGTGAGCGCGGCGTAGGGCGTGGGGCTGGTGGCGCGGCCGCTGTTGGCATCGCCGCCGCCGGCCAGCGCCACCTGGGCCACGGCCTTGCTTTGCTCGGGGCGCTCGTCGTCGCTGCGGGCGTTGACGAGGATGACTTCCAAAGGTTGGGCGCTGAGTGTGCGCTCGAAGGCCTGCGGGCTGACGAAGCGGATCGTCAGCAGCACGGCATGCACGAGCAGCGAGGCGATCAGCGCGATCGAGAAGGCCGAGAGGTTTTTGAAGTGGGCGAGCAGCTTGTTCACGGCGGCCGATTATGCGGGCATATGGGCAGGGGCTTCAGGCCGCAGGCGCGCCGATGGCCGCGCTGTCGCCCTCTGGCGACAGTTCCAGCGCGATGTGCAGCGCCGGGGAGAGTTCGGCGTCCTCTGGTTCGGCATCGTCGCCGCCGATGTCCTCGGCGCTGGCGGGGCCATCCAGGCGGGCGATGACGCTGGCGCCGATGTCCAGCGCCAGCAGGTCGGCCTGGCCCAGGCGCAGGCGCACGCGCGTGCCGCGCACCAGCTCGCTGCCGCCTGGCACGCGCAGCACCAGCGGCAGGGTGTCGGCGCGCGCCAGCGCGGGCTCGCCGTTGATGGCGTCGCGGATGATGGCCGCATCCAGCTCGGTGATCTGGTTTTGCTGCAGGTAGCGCAGCGTCCAGTAGCGCTCCATGTCGGACTGGTAGCGGTTGTAGGCGGTGTAGGCGGCGTCGAAGGCGCTGATGATGGAAAACAGCTCGGCATCCTTGGGCTTGAAGGGCGCGCTCAGCGCGGCCGTTTGCCCGCCCTGCACGGCGGCGATGATTTGCCACTGGTTGACCAGATCCACATAGCGGCGCAGCGGCGAGGTGCTCCAGGCGTAGCTGGGCACGCCAATGCCTGCGTGCGGCAGCGCCTTGGTGCCCATGCGCACCTTGATGCCCGGCGCCAGGCTGTGCTGGCTGCGGTAGATGGCCGGCACGCCATAGTGCGCCAGCCATCCGCCCCAGTGGCTGTTGGCCACGATCATGGCCTCGGCGACGATCAGATCCAGCGGCGCGCCGCGCTGGCGCGTGGTGATTTGCACGGTTTCTTCGCCTGTGGGCAGCTCGCCTTGCTGCCCCAGCAGGCGGAAGCTGTAGTCCGGGCGGCTGAAGCTCTCGGGCTTGCCGCGCACCTCTTCGCGGCGCTGCTTGAGGGTCTGGGCCAGCCGGTACAGAAAGGCCAGCTGCGGGCGCAGCGCCAGCAGCTCGGCGCTGGAGGTGGCATCGGCCGCCTCGGTGACCCCGGTGGCCGGCTGGGCATCGGCCAGCCAGGCTGCGGTGACGATGTGGTCGATCTGGTCGTGGCGCAGGTTGTGGCTGGTCTGCACGCGCTCGATGCGGGTTTCGTAGGCCGTGGGCGTGAGGCTGGCCTCGTCGATGCGCACGTACAGCGACACGGCCGGGTTGGCGCGGCCGGCATCCAGCGTGTATTGCTGCACCACGGCATCGGGCAGCATGGTCAGCTTGGCGCCAGGCATGTAGACGGTGGACAGGCGCGCGCGCGCCAGCTGGTCCAGCGCATCGCCGGGGCGGATGGCCAGGCCCGGCGCGGCGATGTGGATGCCCAGCGTGACTTCGCCGCTGCCCAGGCCCTGCACGGACAGCGCGTCGTCGATCTCCGAGGTGCTGGAGTCGTCGATGGAGAAGGCCTCTACAGCCGCCAGCGGCAACTGGGCATCGGGCGCGGGCGCGGCGATGGGGGCAAAGGCATGGCCCTTGGGGAATTGCTCGAACAAAAAGCGTTGCCAGTGGAACTCGTAGCACGAGGCAATGGCGCCGGCGTTTTGCAGCAGCGTCAGCGGCGGCAGCTGGCTCTGGCGCGCGGCCTCGGCCACGGCCTTGTACTCGGGCGCGTTCTTGTCGGGCTTGAAGAGGATTTTGTAGAGCTGCTGGCGCACCGGCTCGGGCGTCTGGCCGCTGGTCAGCGCGGCGGCCCAGGCATCGATTTGCTGCTGCTGCTGGCGCTTTTTCTCGATCGCCGCCAGGGCTTGCTTGAGCACGTCTTCGGGCGCTTTCTTGAAGCGCCCCTTGCCGGCGCGGCGAAAGTAGTGCGGCGCCTCGTGCAGGCGCAGCAGCGCGGCCACCTGGTGGCCAAGGCTGGCGTCGACGCTGAAGTATTCGCGTGCGAAATCGGCAAAGCCGAATTCGTCTTCGGGGGCAAATTCCCAAGCCAGATCCAGATCAATCTCGGGCGCCAGGGCCTGCGCGCGGGCCAAAAGCTCCTGGGGGCTGGGTTGGGCAAAGCTCAGCAGGGCGTTGGCTTTCTTGACCTTGACGCGCTTGCCGCTGTCGAGCTCGACCTGGGCGGAGGCATCGGCCTCGGAGAGGATACGGCCGGCCTGGAATTTGCCAGCTTCTTCGAATAACAAATACATCGGCGTATTCTCGCACGCCCGGTTTGCCCCCGGTTTGTCGCTTGGCGGCGGTGGCAGGGAGAGATTGTGAGCAGGCGCTCAGGCTTGCAGATGGCGCAGCACCAGCTCGCGCAGCAGCGGCAGCTTGCCGGTGAACAAATGGCTGGCGCCGGGCACGACCAGCACCGGGTGGCTGCGCGGGCGCGCCCAGTCCAGCACCAGCGGCAGTGGCACGCTGGTGTCGTGCTCGCCGTGGATGACCAGCGGCGCGCCGATGGCATCGGGCGTGGCGTAGTGGCGCTGGGCATTGACCTGGCCGCAGGGCATGGCCGCCAGCACCAGCCGCGCGGCGGGCTGGCCCTGTTGCTGCAGGCGCGCGGCCAGCAGGGCTTGCACGAAGGCGCCAAAAGAAATGCCCAGCAGGGCAATGGGCAGGCCTGGCTGGGCGCTGCGCACGGCCTGGTACAGGGCGTGCAAATCCTGGGCTTCGCCCTGGCCGTGGTCGTACTGCCCGGCGCTGGCGCCCACGCCGCGAAAGTTGGGGCGCAGGGTGCTCCAACCAGCCTGGCACAGGGCTTGGGCCAGAAACTGCGGCAGCTTGTGCCGGGCGCTGCCGCCCAGCAGCGGCTGCGGGTGGGCGATCAAGGCAATGCCGCGCGGCGTCTGGGTGGAGGCGGCATCGATCAGCACTTCCATGGGGCCGTGGGGCAGGGCGAAGTGCTGCACGCCGCTGTGGTGAAGATCAAGCATGGCGAAGGCCGGCGGGCGGGGGTGCTCTGAACAGACTCAGCCAATGCCTGGCGCGCAGCCGGCAGCGGTGCAGGCCATCTGCGGCGCCGTGGTGGCGGTGCGGGCTGGGGTGCTGGCCGCTGTGGCCAAGTCGATGCGCGCCCAGTGCAGGCCCTGGTCGCTGCGCAGGCGCAGGGCCTGCAGACGCGGCGGCTGGGCATCGGCCTCCCAGTCGGAGAGCACGATGCGCGCCAGGCCCTGGCCCAGGTCGTGCTCGGCAGGGCAGTGGGTGTGGCCGTGGATCAAGGTGGCGCAGCCGCTGCGCTGCAGCCATTGGCAGGTGGCGGCGGGGTTCAAGTCCACATAGCCGCTGCTGTCCTGCCCTTGCTTGCGTTGCTCGCTTTCGCTGCGGATGTGGCCAGCCAGCGCGCGCCGCGCCGCCAGCGGCTGCGCGAGAAAGTGCTGCTGCCACTGGGGCTGGCGGCTCATGGCGCGAAACTGCTGGTAGGGCAGGTCGTCGGTGCACAGCGCGTCGCCGTGCGAGAGCAGCCAGCGCGGCGCATCGGCGCCGCTGCCCAGCCCCAGCACGCAGGGGTCGGGCAGCAACTGCACGCCAGTGGCCTGGGCAAAGCCCTGGCCGAGCAGGAAGTCGCGGTTGCCGTGCATGAGGTACAAGGCCTTGCCCGCCTGCGTGCAGGCGCGCAGCAGCTCGGCGGCCTCGGCCTCGAAGCTGCCGGGCTCCAGCAGCGCGTCGTCGCCCACCCAGACCTCGAACACATCGCCCAGCAGCAGCACGTGCTGCGCCGGGGTGTGGCGCAGGTAGTGCGCAAACGCCGCCCAGGTGCCGGGCTGGCTGCGCTGCAGGTGCATGTCGGCCACGCAGTCGATCACCAGCGGCGCTGCGCCCGGCGCGGGCAGGGGCAGGCGCAACTGGCCGATTTGCGGCGGCAGTGCTGGGGCTGATGGGCTGGGGCTGGCGGGCGCCATGGGGGCTGTTACAGCGCCACGGCCTTGGTGATGAGCACGTCGTCCTTGGGCACGTCGTCATGAAAGCCGCGGCGACCGGTGGCCACGGCCTTGATCTTGTCCACCACTTCCGTGCCTTCGACGACCTTGCCGAACACGGCATAGCCCCAGCCGTCCTGGCCGGGGTAGTTCAGAAAGTCGTTATCGCGCACGTTGATGAAGAACTGCGCCGTGGCCGAGTGCGGCGCGCTGGTGCGGGCCATGGCGATGGTGTATTGGTCGTTTTTCAGGCCGTTCTTGGCCTCGTTCTCGATCTCGGCGCCGGTGGGCTTTTGCTTCATGCCCGGCTCGAAGCCGCCGCCCTGGATCATGAAGTTGCCGATGACGCGGTGGAAGATGGTGTTGTCGTAGTGCCCGCTGTTGACGTAGGAGAGAAAGTTGGCGGTGGACTTGGGGGCTTTTTCGGCGTCGAGCTCGACGGTGATGACGCCGTGGTTGGTGTGCAGTTGAACCTTGGGATTGCTCATGGTGTGCTTTCGGTGAAGGGGGAAATCAATCGACCTTGGTGGCCGAGAGAATGGTGATGGCCTCGGCCGGCACGTTCTGGTGCGGGCCTTTGCTGGTGGTGGAGACGGCCTTGATCTTGTCTACCACGTCCATGCCTTCGACGACCTTGCCGAACACGGCATAGCCGGGGTTGTTGGGGGTGGCGTTGAGCGGCACGTTGTTGTTGACGTTGATGAAGAACTGGCTGGTGGCCGAGTTGGGCACCATGGTGCGCGCCATGGCGATGGTGCCGCGCTCGTTTTTCAGGCCGTTGTCGGCCTCCAGCACGATGGGCGCGCGCGTGGGCTTTTGCACCATGTCGGCGCTGAAGCCGCCGCCCTGGATCATGAAGCCGTCGATGACGCGGTGAAAAATCGTGCCGTCGTAGTGCTTGTCCTGCACGTACTGCAGGAAGTTCTCCACCGTCTTGGGGGCTTTTTGCGGTTCGAGCGCGACGACGATGTCGCCCATCGAGGTGCTGAGCTTGACGCGCGGCTGGCTGGCGGCGGGTTGTTTGTCCTTGCCCTGGGCGGCTGCCGGGCTGGTCAGCAGCATGGCCGCGCAGGCGCTGAGGCTGGCGGCGGCCAGCAGGCGGCGCAGGGTCAGGCGTTTGGCTGGGCTGGTGTGCATGAAATAGCTTCCTTGTGTGGTGGGATGGATGGGAGGGCGGCAGGCCCGGCTGCGCAGTGCGGGCCGCGCGGCGCGGCGTTGGCCGCAAGGCCTTGTGTGTACGGGTTGATTGGCAAAGTTCCTCGGCGGATGGCTGCCGTCATGGCTTGGGCTGCGGCGCGTTGCTGCCAGTGGCGGCTTGCACGGCCTGTTGCAAGGCTTGCAGCCGCTGCGCAGTGCCGGCCTGCGGGTCCAGTCGCTGGGCGGCGCTCAGGTGCTGCAGGGCTTGCTGCACCAGCACGTCGGCCAGATTGGCGTGGGCCTGGGCATAGTCGGGGTTGTTGCGCAGGGCTTCTTGCAGCAGGCGCTGGGCTTCGTCGAGCTGGCCTTGCCCGGCGCGGATCACAGCCAAGTTGTTCCAGGGCTCGGGCAGTTCCGGGTAGGTCTGGGTCAGCGCGGTCAGCGTGGCATCGGCCACGGCCGTCTCGCCCAGGGCCAGCTCGGCATTGGCCTTGAGAAACTGCAGCTGCGGGTCGCGTGGTGCGGCCTCGATGGCGCGCTGGGCCTGGGTCAGCGCCTGCCTGGCCTGACCGGCCTGCAGCAATTGGGCGATCTCGGCGTGTGCCTGGGTCTGGGCCAGGCCGGGCGCACTGCCCAGGGCCAGGCCCGCAGCCAGCAGCGCCGCGGCCAGATGCGTGGCCCGCTGCCTGGTCTGGAAGGGAAACATCCGGAATGCAAACATGGGGCCGTAGTATAGAGAGCGTGAACGGGCTTCAGAGTCGGCTCAAAATTTCGGCACGAGCAGGGCAGCAGGCGGCTTGGGGTGGGCTGCAAGGCGCAAAACGCAGCCCGGGCCCGTCGCAGACACTGGGCCGGGGGCTGCCGGATTCGTGCCGGGCTACCCCAGGCCGGGGGCAATGCCCGCTTGCCAAAACCTCCGATAATCGCGCCTTTTGCATTGACGAGGGCAGTGCCTGCCGGGCCGGGCGCGGCAGGCCAGATGCCTCGGTTCGACAGGATGCTCTCCGCCATGGGTCTTCGCATTTACAACACCCTCACGCGCTCCGTGGGCGACTTTGCGCCGCTGGAGCCCGGTCATGTGCGCATGTACGTTTGCGGCATGACGGTGTACGACTACTGCCACCTGGGCCATGCGCGCTCCATGGTGGCTTTTGACGTGGTGCAACGCTGGCTCAAGGCCAGCGGCTATCGCGTCACCTACGTGCGCAACGTCACCGACATCGACGACAAGATCATCCGCCGCGCCGCCGAAAACGGCGAGACCATCCGCAGCCTGACCGACCGCATGATCGCCGCGCTCAATGAGGACGCAGATGCCCTGGGCATCGAGCGCCCCACGCACGAGCCGCGCGCCACCGATTACGTGCCGCAAATGCTGTCCATCATCGACACGCTCGAAGCCAAGGGCCTGGCCTACCGCAGCAGCAGCGGCGATGTGAACTACTCGGTGCGCAAATTCCCCGGCTACGGCAAGCTCTC
>JAUMYI010000057.1 GCA_030528705.1 Comamonadaceae bacterium
ATGTGGGACGGCTCGGACGCCCAGGCCATGCTCAACAGCTTTGGCGAGGTGTTCGAGGCCAACCGCGGCGAGGTCGAGCACGAGAACCTGCCGCGCCTGGCCGGCCCGGACGGGCAGTCGCAGCAGGTGCTGGCGATGTACCGCTATCTGGCGCAGCTGCTGCAGCAGCGCCAGCCGGTCGCGCAGAGCGCGCAGGCCGTGGCGCTGTATCTGACGCCGCGCGGCAACTGGCAGCTGTTTCTGGACAACGGCGCGCAGTTGGAGCTGGGCGCTGGCCAGCAGGCCCAGGTCGGAGCCCGGCTGCTGGATTTCATCGACACCTTGCCGCAGGCCCTGGGGCCGCTGGGCGTCAAGCCCGGCGCGCTGGAGTATGCCGACCTGCGGCATCGCAACGGCTATGCCATCCGCTTGCGCGGCGTGGCCACGCAGCCTGAGGCGCGCAGGCCGGGCAAGTGAGAAGGGCTGGGGGCAAATGGATCAACCGACACGAAATGGACACTGGCCGCACAGGCCTGATGAAAATGGCTAAGGAATACAGAGACGTCATCGTGGGGCTGGACATCGGCACCGCCAAGGTCATGGCGGTGGTGGCCGAGGTGCAGGAGGGCGGCCAGCTGCGCCTGGCCGGGTTCGGCGCTGCGCCCAGCAACGGGCTCAAGCGCGGCGTGGTGGTCAACATCGAGGCCACGGTGCAAAGCATCGAGCAGGCGCTGCGCGAGGCCGAGATGATGGCCGACTGCAAGATCCAGCGCGTCTACACCGGCATCACCGGCAGCCACGTGCGCGGCTTCAACTCCAGCGGCATGGTGGCCATCAAGGACAAGGAGGTCTCGCAGGCCGATATCAGCCGCGTGCTGGAAACTGCCAAGGCGGTACACATCCCCTCCGACCAGCGCCTGCTGCTGGTGGCCTCGCAGGAGTTCGTCATCGACGGCCAGGAAGTCAAGGAGCCCATCGGCATGAGCGGCCTGCGCCTGGAGGCCAAGGTGCACATCGTCACCGGCGCGCAAAGCGCGGCCGAGAACATCATCAAGTGCGTGCGCCGCTGCGGGCTGGAGGTCGATCAGCTGGCGCTCAATCCGCTGGCCTCTAGCCTGTCGGTGCTCACCGACGACGAGCGCGAGCTGGGCGTGGTGCTGGTGGACATCGGCGCGGGCACCACCGATGTGTCGATCTTCTCGGGCGGCTCGATCCGCCACACCGCCGTGATCCCGATCGCCGGCGATCTGATCACCAGCGACATCGCCATGGCGCTGCGCACCCCCACCAAGGACGCCGAGGACATCAAGGTCGAGAACGGCTGCGCCAAGGCCATGCTGGCCGACCCGGATGCGCAGGTCGAGGTGCCCGGCCTGGGCGACCGCGGCCCGCGCCTGATCAACAAGCAGGCCCTGGCCGGCGTGATCGAGCCGCGCGTGGAGGAGATCTTCTCGATCGTGCAGCAGGTCATTCGCGAGTCCGGCTACGAGGAGCTGCTGTCTTCGGGCGTGGTGCTCACCGGCGGCTCCTCGGTCATGCCCGGCATGGTCGAGCTGGGCGAGGACATCTTTCTCAAGCCCGTGCGCCGTGGCGTGCCCAACTGCGAGGGCCCGCTGGCCGACATGATTGCCCAGCCGCGCGCGGCTACCGTCATGGGCCTGCTCGAAGACGCGCGCATCGAACGCACGCGCGGCTACAAGGTCGCCACCAAGAGCGGCCCGGTCAAGAACCTGCTGGCGCGCATTCGCGACTTCATCGCGGGGAATTTCTGAGATGGCGCAACCCCTTCCCGCCCCCCGCAAGCTGTTGCGCTGGTTTCTGCGCAAGCGCGGTCGCCGGCGCTGGCGGCCGCTGGCCGATTGCAGCCGCTGGCGCGGCGGCGGCGCTTTCAGGCATCGCCAGGACCCGATTCTTTTTTGTTTTGTTTTTGATTTCACCCCATCCCCCAACCCGCAAGGAGAAACACTATGAGCATCGAAATGATCGACAACGAATCGTTCACCCAAGGCACACGCATCAAGGTACTGGGCGTGGGCGGCGGCGGCGGCAACGCCGTGCAGCACATGATCGAGAACAACGTGCAGGGGGTGGAATTCATCTGCGCCAACACCGACGCGCAGGCGCTCTCGCGCAGCTCGGCCGCGCGCATCATCCAGCTGGGCACCAACGGCCTGGGCGCGGGCAGCAAGCCCGAGCAGGGGCGCGAGGCTGCGGTGCTGGCGGAGTCCGAAATCCGCCGCGCCATCGAGGGGGCCAACATGCTCTTCATCACCGCTGGCATGGGCGGCGGCACGGGCACGGGGGCAGCGCCAGTGATCGCGCGCGTGGCCAAGGAGATGGGCATTCTCACCGTCGGCGTGGTCACCAAGCCCTTTGACTGGGAAGGCCCGCGTCGCATGAAGAATGCCGACGCTGGCCTGGACGAGCTCGAGCGTAACGTGGACTCGCTGATCGTGGTGCTCAACGAAAAGCTGCTGACCGTCTATGGCGACGACATCACGCAGGATGAGGCCTTTGGCTTTGCCAACGACGTGCTGCGCAACGCCGTGGGCGGCATCGCCGAAATCATCAACGAGCACGGCCACGTCAACGTGGACTTTGCCGACGTCAAGACCGTGATGAGCGAGCCGGGCAAGGCCATGATGGGCACGGCCAGCGCCTGCGGCCCGGATCGCGCGCGCATCGCCGCCGAGCAGGCCATTGCCTGCCCGCTGCTCGAAGGCATCGACCTCTCGGGCGCCAAGGGCATTCTGGTGCTGGTCACGGCCGCGCGCGGCAGCCTCAAGCTCTCCGAGTCCAAGCTGGCCATGAGCACCGTCAACGCCTACGCCAGCGACGACGCCCACGTCATCTACGGCGCAGCCTACGACGACAGCCTGGGCGACGAGTTGCGCGTGACCGTCGTGGCCACCGGCCTGGTCAACCACCAGCAGCGCCGCCAGAACCTGACCATGGTGCAAAGCACGCTGCGCACCGGCACGGACAACTTGCCCCTGCAAGGCATGCAAGGCATGGTGCGCGGCGGCGGCCTGGCCGGCGGCGCGGCCGTGCCCATGCGCGGCAGCCAGCTCAACAATCTGGCCGTGCCCACGGCCTGGCGCACCTCGCGCGGCAGCGATGCCAGCGCCGCCGCCGCGCGCGTGGACGCCATGTCCTCCAGCGGCATGGACGACGTGGAAATCCCCGCCTTCTTGCGCAAGCAGGCCGATTGAGCCTGAAGAGGCCGTGCCCGGCTGCAAGCCGGGCACGGCCCTGGCAGGCCCACAGCGGCCAAAACCGTTTTTCAATAGAATGCGCGCCCATGCTAGCCCAGAGAACCATCCAGACCCTGATCCGCGCCGTGGGCGTTGGACTGCACAGCGGCCAGCGGGTCGAGCTGACTCTGCGCCCTGCGCCAGTGGGCACGGGCATCGTCTTCACGCGCGTTGACCTGCCCGAGCCCGAGCCCGTGCCGGTTTCGGCCCAGGCCGTGTTCGACACCCGCCTGGCCTCCACCATTGGCCGGGAAGGCGCGCGCATCAGCACCATCGAGCACATCATGTCCGCCTGCGCAGGGCTGGGCATCGACAACCTCTACATCGACCTCACGGCCGAGGAAGTGCCCATCCTGGACGGCTCGGCCGCTGGCTTCGTCTACCTGCTGCGCAAGGCCGGCATCGCCCTGCAGGGCGCGCCCAAGCAATTCGTGCGCGTGCGCCGGCCCGTCGAAGTGCGCAGCGAATCCCTGGGCGAGCGCAAATGGGCCCGCCTTGAGCCCTACCACGGCTACCGCCTGAGCTTCGAGATCGACTTCAGCCACCCGGCGGTGGACTCCACCGGCCAATGCGTGACTTTCGACATGGGCCAAGGCAACTACGCCCGCGACATTGCCCGCGCGCGCACCTTCGGCTTCACGCGCGACGTGGAAATGCTGCGCGCCAACGGCCTGGCGCTGGGCGGCGGCTACGACAACGCCATCGTCATGGACGACTACAAGGTGCTGAACCAGGACGGCTTGCGCTACGACGACGAATTCGCGCGCCACAAGATCCTGGACGCCATCGGCGATCTCTACATTCTGGGCAAGCCCCTGCTGGCCTCCTACAGCGCCTACCGCTCCGGCCACGCCATGAACAACCAGTTGCTGCACGCTCTGCTGGCTGACCCGCAGGCCTGGGAGCTGGTCAGCTTCGGCGACGAAACGCAAGCCCCGCAGGGCTTCGCGCTGCCCAGCCTGGCTTGGTAAGCCAAAGCTGCGGCAGCCTCTTTAATTCTTTTGCTCCATCCCCCGCGTGACAGCCAGGCGGGGTGGTGCCGCCGCCTGAATCTTTGCGCCGCACAGCCCAGCAAGCGGGTGCGCACATCCGTCAGGTGATGCGAGAAGCCTTTTGTTACGTAACAGTCCTTGATGGATTGTCAACTGCCGCATTCCTGTCGTAGCCGATATTCGGCATTCATAGAATTTCCTGCCACTACCGCCGTTCCCGTGCGGTGCCTGCTCGGGTTTGCCCCAGGCTCTTGGCCAAGGTAGGCCATGCACGGCACGCATATTGCAATTACAAGGAGTGAAGGAAATGCAGACAAGAGTGAGTCAAGTCAATCGGCAGCGCCCGCCCGCCTGGGCCAAGGGCTGGCTGCTGGGGGCCGTGTGTCTGGCGGCGGCCTGCGCCGCGCAGGCCGGTGGAGCGAACACCCAGCAGGAGATCAACCCCAGCGGGGGGCAGCAGCCCCAGGGCGCCGATGGGCTGCGCTGGATGATTGGCAGCAACAGCCAAATCCAAGTCTGGCTCAATGGCCAGGGGCAGGTTTACGACCCTAACAACACGCCCAGCACCGGGTCTATCTATAACAGCGTGTTTTTGCGCGTGGATCGGGGCAGCGATGCGCAAACGCGCGTCTATCACAACTCCGACACCAATACTGGCGTGGGCTACCGGTTCACGCAAGTATCGCAAAGCGCGGTCTCTGGCGCAGGCACCAGCGCCTCGCCCTGGGCCGTGACCACGGTGCTCAAGCCTGCGGAGGCGGCCGATGCCGGCATCACGCTGACAATCCGTGACGAATACGTGGCCCCCGAGTTGTGGCTCAAGCGCCGCTTGTCGCTCTCGGGCCTGCCCGCCAGCGGCGCCAGCGTCAAGCTCTACCAGAACATCGACACCTATTTGCTCGGTGATGATGCGGGGCCAGGGATCGTGCGCACCGCCGCCTGGAACACCACGGGCGTGCCCGATCTGGTCGGGGTGACGCGCAATGCCCAGTTCGAGGCCCTGTGGCATACGCCAGGCTCGAACACGCCGCTGTGGGATCGCTATTACTCTGGCGACTATACCCATCCGGGCTACCAGATCTGCTCGGGCACCGACAGCGGCGCTGATTGCAAGACCGGCACAGGCGACTTGAGCAACCAGGTCGACACCAACGCTAGCACCGACAACGGCATTGCCGTGCAATGGAACGTGCCGGCGGGCGCGCCCCAGTTTGAGGTCGAGTACATGATCAGCTTCGCGCAAAGCGCGGTGGATCTGACCAAGGCCTTTGCCCCCGCAGTCATCAATGCCGGCCAGGTCTCTAAGCTGACGTTCAACATCAACAACCGCACCACCTCGGCCGTCAACGGCATTGGCTTTACCGACAACCTGCCCGCTGGCGTGAAGGTGGCGGCCACGCCCAATGTGCAGACCAATTGCCCGGCCGGCGGCGCCATGGGGGCCTTGCCAGCGGGCATGACGGTCAATGCCGCAGCCGGGGCGGGCAGCATCGTGGTTGGCGGCGCCAGCGTGGCCGCAGCGGCTGCCGCTGGCGCTGAGAGCACCTGCCAAGTGGCCGTGGACGTGACCTCGGACGTGCCCGGCAGCCACACCAATGGCACGGCCAACATCACCAATCTGAGCAATGTGGCCAACTTCGTGGGCAACCAGGTGCTGCGCGTCAATGCGGCTGCAGGCGCCATTGATGCCGTGGACGATGCGGGCGCGGCCACGGCGGCAGGCGGCGTGGCCGTGGCCAATGTGCTGGCCAATGACACCGTCAATGGCGCGCCGGCCAGCCTGAGTGCCGTGACGCTCAGCCTGGTGGGCAGCTCCAATCCTGGCCTCACGCTCGATGTTGCCACGGGCGCAGTCCAGGCGGCGGCCGGCCTGCCAGCGGGCGCGCATACGCTGCAATACCGCATCTGCGCCACGGGCGGCAGCCCGTGTGACACGGCCACGGTGACTGTGACCATCGGCAACGCCGGGCCAGCAAGCATCGTGGCCCAGCCCGACCAGGTGCGCGTGCTCGAAGGGGCCACGGGCACGGTATTGGCCAGTGTGCTGGCCAATGACTCGCTGGGCGGCAACCCCGTGCAGTTGGCGCAGGTGGTGCTCACGCAGCAATCGAGCAGCCACCCCGATCTGAGTCTGGATCCGGCCACAGCTGGCATCAGAATGGCATCGGCTCTGGGTGTTGGCAGCTACACCCTGACATACCGCATTTGCCAGGCATCGGCGCCGGCCAACTGCGCCGATGCGACGGTAACGGTGGTCGTGGCGCCGCTCATCGTGGGGCCATCGACGACGCCAGTGCCGGTCAATGCGCCGCTGGGCCTGCTGCTGCTGGCCAGTGTGCTGGCCTGGCTCGGGGCGCGCCGCTTGCGCTGACGCGCCGTAGGGCCTGCGCCTGCATGCCGGCAGGCCCGCAATCGCAGCTTGAACCGCCTATGGGAGAGGTATGGCCCATAGGCGGTTTTTTATTCAGCGGTTTTTTCAGCGGCTTTTCATGGCGCCCGCCGCCCTGCGGCACTGCGCTTTACCCATGCCAGCAAGCTGCACTGCTTTGCCGCCCATCTCAAACCACTTGTTGCTCGCCCGCGCCAAGACGTTGCACAGGCGCTCATGGTTTGCAGAGGTTTCATAAGGTTACGGCTACACTAACCGCTATTTCGGCTTTGCCACGGTTGACGGTGCCGAATCCAGCAGCATTTGCCATGGGGGATTTTTGAATCATGTGGGTTGGAATCAGAAAGCGTTTCAGCGCCTCTTTCTGCTGTAACAAAAAGCAGTTGGCCGCGCTGTCGCTGCTGCTGTTGGGCGGCGCGTGGTCAAGCCAGGCCCTGGCCGGGCTGAGCGTTGCCGTTGCCAAGGTGCACGATGGCACCGGCACCTGTGCGCTGGATGCGGATGTCAACAACGGCGTGCTGTGCACCAACGACGAAGCGCGCTACAAGGTGGATTACCAGATTTCGCCGCCGCCTGTGGCGCAGGACAACGTCCGCATCACGGTGAGCCTGCCTGCCACGGAGCCGTTTCGCTTTGCCCCCACCAGCGGCGGCTTGGCCGCCTGCCGCAATGCCACCAGCGCCCTCAGCGCCGATGGCCGCACGGTGGACTGCCTGCTGGCCGGCAGTGGCGCCAATCCGCCCAATGGCCCTATTGCCAACCAGTCCGGCACGCTGTTCTTTGATGTCACCACCAACAGCCAGGCCCAGAACGGCAGTGTGCTGAGCAACGTCACCGGCAAGATCGTGTCCGATCAGGATGCCGCTGGCGCCAGCGGCACCGCGCCCGGCGTGACCGTGGTGGCCAAGCCGCAGATCGATCTGATCAAGCGCTTCATCGACAGGGGGGCCATGGACAAGCCCGCTGGTTGCAACTCCCCCGCCACTGGCAAGGGGATGGCGCTGCTCTACAGCGTGGCCTTGAACATCCCGCAAACCAAAGGCCATGAATCGCTGCAACAGGGCTGGAGCTACACCGACGATCTCAGCGGCCTGGGGCAGGATGCCTGCGTGTTCGAGGTGAAAAGCTACCGCGAGCGCAACAACAGCACCTTCCCCACTGGCGGCGTGCCGGGCGCCACGCCGGTGGATGCCGGCACGGGCTCCTATACCTACAGCCAGGCTGGCAGCACGGTCACCGTCACCGCCTCCACCACCAACCCGCCCCTGACCTCGGGCGAGATCACGGCGCCCTGGGCGGCTGCGACCAATGCCACGGCGCTGCATTACATCCGCGTCTGGATCCCCAAGGATACGGCGACCAACAATGGCACCAGCTGCCAGTATTCGCCGAAGAACGAGATTGCGGAGTTCACCGCCCCGGGCCTGTCGGGCGTGCCCAACGCCAGCGATGCGCTCGCCAACAACGTGGTGGTGACCAACAACATCAACGTTTGCTCGGGCGCCTTCGAGAAGCTGTTCTACGCCACGAGCAAGGGCCGCTCCGCGCCGCTGATCCACGCGCCCTCCAACCGCATGAGCAATGACATGGTCGGGCCGGGCGATTTCATCGACTCCTACCTGCTCTGGAGCAACACCGGGCTCAATGCCGTCCAGGTTTCGCTGTGCGACCACTGGGACAACCGCAAACTGCGGCTCGAGCTGTTCGACCCCTCGGTACACGGGATCTGGGTGCCGCCGCCGGGCAATCCTGCCGTGGGCGCCAACAGCCCCTACCGCTGGAAAAAGCTCCCCACCATCAACACCAACATTGATTACAGCCCCGGCTACGCCCACTTCTACAGGGACTCGGGCGCTGAGGGCGGCGTCAGCTCGGCCAGTGCGCGGCCTGAGGATGAAGAGGTCCAGTTCGGCTTCTCTGCTTTTGATAACGGCAACGAGACCATGCTGCGCGATAAAAGCTGCAACGATGGCGACTCCACGCTGAGCGCCGTCGCCGCCGCTGCCGGCGTGCCGACCACCGGCATCCTGCCCTCCGGCTGGATCACCCAAAGCGCGCTGGAGGCCAACCCGGCCCTGGTGCCGTTCATCAACTCGGCCCGCCTGCTCAATGCCAACGTTCCCGCGGGCGGCCGCGTCCAGATGTTCGTGCATCTGAACACGCTGCCCGCCAACCCGCAGGACGGCGTCACCTGGCCCGATGGCAGCATCATCCCCAACTACGGCTTGCAGCAGACTTCCGTCGCATCCGGTTTCGAGCCCGGCACCCCCAACTGGATGCATTCCAGCCGTGCCTTCATGGGCAATGACCCGAATGCCACGCTGCTGTCCTCGGGTAATGTCGCCTGCGATCCCGCCAGCACCGACCCGGCCCGCTATTGCGACGATACCTACAGCGACCGCCTGCGCCTGTCCACGCAGTCCGTTGGCATCCGCAAAGGCATCGAGGGCGTTGACCCCGCTGGCGGCCCGGCGGCCGACAACCCGGTCGTGCCCAAGACCAAGGGCCAGATCGTGACTTACCAACTGTGGCCGCGCCTGGTGTCGAACCAGCCGGGCGTGACCATCCCGAACGACCTGATCCTGATCGATAGCATTCCAGCGGGCATGCGCTTTGTCAGCGGCTCGCTCAAATGGGGCGGCACGCCTGTGCCGGCCGGCAATTTCCACCTGGACGACCAGTCGGCCACCTTCGCCGCTTCCTCCCTCCGGATCCGTCTGCCGAACGTGAACGCCAGCAACCCGGCGGCAGACATCGCCGTGGTGGAGTTCCAGGCGGAAATCATGCTCGATGCGCCGGGCAACATCCCCAATGCCTCGCTGATTAACCAGGTCGAGATCCGCGGCTGCGCCCCTGGGGCCAGCGTCGCGGGCGGCGCATTGAGCTGCGTCAACCAGACCGCGGCCCAGCGCCTGGCCGAGCGGCAGGCCACGCGCACCGTGCGCCTGGGCGCCATCGACGGCCTGGTGGTGCAAAAGTCGGTGGTTGGCGACGCCCTCAAGCAAATCGGCTCGGGCTTCACCATGGAGCTGCGCTACCAGAACGTGGGCAACGAAACGGTGCATGAGCACCGCCTGATCGACGTGCTGCCCTACAACGGCGAGCCGCCGCGCGGCGGCACCCGCTTCAGCGGCGCCCGCCCCATCACCCAGGTGCGCGCGCCAGCGGCGACGGGCTACGCGGTCTATTACACGAGCGACGCGCCGGCCACCATCAACCGCAACCCCAAGTGCGCCAGCAACATCACCGCCGCCACCGGCAACTGGCCCGCGTACGCGCCGGGCGTGCCCGCAGCGGCAGCCGGCTGCGCCAACAACAGCGGCAGCACCAACTGGGTGCTGGCGACCCAGGCCGGCGCGAACTGGACGGTGCCAGCGGACACCACCGCGCTCTTGATGAAAGACACCACCCACTTCGCCTCGGGCGCAGCCAGCCGGGCCTTCCAGCTCGACTTCAACACGCCCGGCTCGCGCCATGACGACGTGTACGCCAACAACTTCAGCGGCGCCCACGGCAGCCTGGGCACGGCGCTGCAGGAAGGCACGGGCGCGCGCTTTGACGTGACCTCCAACAACGTGCAGGTGAAGGTGTTTGCATCGAGCATCCAGGGCACGGTCTTCGCCGACCCGGATGGCAATGGCGCCAGCGCCGGCTTTGACCCGGCTGGCGGCGACGCCGGCCTGGGCGGCCAGACCGTGACCTTGCAGCGCGCTGGCATGGCCGAGCGCAGCGCAGTGACGGCCACGGCCGACATTGCCGCCGGCAAGTTCTACAACCCGGCCGATGGCAGCGCCTCCGACACCGCCGGCCCCGGCCTGTGCCCGGTGCCAGCCGCCGGCCTGGCCGTGGGGCAGTACCTGTTCTGCGACCTGGAAGCGGGCCAGTACACGCTGCTCGAAACCCAGCCGGCAGGCTATGAAACCACCGGCAACAAGGCCGGCACGGCGGGCGGCGCGGTCGCTGGCGACACCATCGGCGCCATTGATTTGCCGGCCAACGATGGCAACAACCCCAACGCCAATGCCACCGGCTATGACTTCGGCGAGCGTGCGCTCACCTCGGTCACCGGCCGCGTCTATGTCGAAGGCAATGGCAACACCAGCGACGATGGCGACGCCACCGACCCAGGTCTTGGCGGCGTGACCGTCACCTTGGTCTACACGCCCCCCAGCGGTGGCGCGCCCGTGACGCTGACCGCCACGACCGGGCCGGACGGCAGCTACAGCTTCAGCGGCCTGCCGGTGGGCGCCACCAATGTGAGCATCACCGAGAGCCAGCCCCCGGGCTTCGCCAATGCCTACAACACGGCAGGCACGAACGGGGCGGCGGATGGCGGTGGCGGCGCGCCTGGCACGACCGACAACAGCGTGATCACTATTGCCACGCTGTTGGCCGGCGGCTCGCAAGGCAACAACTTTGCCGAGCAGGCCCTCACCTCGGTCACCGGCCGCGTCTATGTCGAAGGCAATGGCAACACAGCCGACGATGGCAACGCCGCCGACCCCGGCATTGGCGGCGTCACCGTCACCCTGCGCTACACGCCCCCCGGCGGCGGCGCCCAGGTGACGCTGACCGAGACGACCACGCCCAACGGCAGCTATGTGTTCAACGGCCTGCCCGTGGGCGCCACCGGCGTGAGCATCACCGAGACCCAGCCCCCGGGCTACGAGAACGTCTACAACACCCCGGGCTCCAACGGCGCAGTCAATGGCGGCGACAACCCCGGCACCACCACCGACAGCGTGATCACCATCGCGACGCTGGCGGCAGGCGGCTCGACGGGTAACAACTTTGCCGAGCAGCGCCAGAGCACCTTGGTCTCCGGCCGTGTCTATGTCGAGAGCAATGGCAACGTCAGCGACGATGGCAATGCCACTGATCCGGGCATTGGCGGCGTCACCGTCACCTTGGTCTACACGCCCCCCGGCGGCGGCGCGCCCGTGACGCTGAACACCACGACCGCAGCGGACGGCAGCTACACGTTTGGCAATCTGCCCGTGGGCGCGACCAATGTGACCATCACCGAGACCCAGCCGGCCAATTACCTGAACGTCTACAACACCCCAGGCACCAACGGAGCGGTCAACGGCGGTGACAACCCAGGCACTGCCACCAACAGCGTGATCACCATCGCGGCGTTGACGGCAGGCGGCTCGACAGGCAACAACTTTGCCGAGCAACGCCAGACCACCTCGGTCACTGGCCGCGTCTATCGCGAAGGCAATGGCAACACAGCCGACGATGGCAACGCCACCGACCCTGGCATCAACGGCGTGACAGTCACGCTGCGCTACACGCCCCCGGGCGGCGGCGCGCCGGTGACTGTGACCGCCACGACCGGGGCGGACGGCAGCTACAGCTTCAACGACCTGCCGGTCGGCGCCACGGATGTGAGCATCACTGAGAGCCAGCCTGCGGGCTACGAAAACGCCTACAACACCCCAGGCACGAACGGGGCGGCGGATGGCGGTGGCGGCGCGCCTGGCACGACCGACAACAGCGTGATCACCATTGCGACCCTGCCGGCCGGCGGCTCGACAGGCAACAACTTTGCTGAGCAGGGCGCGGCAAGCGATATGACCTCGGCCATTGCTTGCACGGTCTCGGGCACATCGGCAACGTGTGAGCTGACCTGTACCAATAACGGGCCATCCGCGGCGTTGAATGCGACTTGTGGCTTCACTTCGGCGCTGCCCCCGGGCGTGACCGTGAGCTGCACACCCAACTCGCCGCAGGCCACGCTGGCCGTGGGTGACAGCATCGTGTGCACCACCAGCGCGTTCCCGGTTCCGTCCAGCCCGCTGGACGTGCGCGGCGGCACTGGGGCCGACAACGACAGCAAGGGTGGCGCCGATCCGAGTGCAGGCAACAACCCCTCGCGCACCACGCTTGGGGCGCCTGCGCCCTCGGCGGTGCCAGTGCCGACCCTGGGCTTGGGTGGCGTGCTGTTGCTGGCCCTGGCTTTGCTGTTCGCCGCTGGCCTGCGCCGTCGCGTAG
>JAUMYI010000058.1 GCA_030528705.1 Comamonadaceae bacterium
GCACGATGTCTTGGGCGACGGAAGGTTTCTCGGCAATGACCAGGGATTTGGACATTTGGTCTCTTGTGATCGGTGGGCAGGCGGGAAGGAGTGGGCGGGCGATAGCGTGCACGGCGCTCAGGCGCGGCGCCATGGTGGGGCCTGACGGGACAGGGCTTGGCGCCTTGGCAGGCACTGGCCCGGCCCCCTCTACAATCGCGCGTCGGAGTCAGCGGGCAATGGCTGCGGTGGCGCACGCGTCGTGACGTGCGGCCAAGCCACGCAATGCGGCTGCATCGCCCGAACTTTTTTATACGGTAACAGAGTTTTTACGCACCATGGCCCAATCCGCGCCAGGCCCAGCGCCCCATGCCCCACAGGCCCGCGCGCCGCGCCGCGCCCGTGCTGGCGCCGCAGCCGCTGCCAGTGCTGAGGCTGCCACTGGCGCGCCGCGCCACAGCGGGCGCAAAACTCAGGTGCGCCGCTCGGGCATTCACGGCAAGGGCGTGTACGCGCTGCGCGATCTGCAGCCGGGCGAGCGCATCCTCGAATACAAGGGCGAGCGCATCAGCTGGCGCGAAGCCCAGCGCCGCCATACGCGCAAGGACGGCGACCCCTGCCACACCTTCTACTTCCAGACCGAGCAGGGCCCGGTCATCGACGGCGGCGTGCAGGGCAACTCGGCGCGCTGGATCAACCACTCCTGCGAGCCCAACTGCGAGACCGAGGAGGACGAGCAGGGCCGGGTGTTCGTCGTGGCCATCGTGCCCATCGAGGCCGGGCAGGAGCTGTTCTACGACTACGCGCTGGAGATCGACGAGCCGCTCACCGCCGCGCTGAAAAGGGACTACGCCTGCCTGTGCGGCAGCGCGCAATGCCGTGGCACGCTGCTCAAGACGCGCCGCCCGCGCGCCAAGGCCAAGCCTCAGGGCCAGCGCCGCCGCCCGGAGGGCTTGGCATGAACCAGAGCAGCAGTGCAGCCACGCCCGCGCCCGCCGTATTGCGCGATTGGGACGCACACAGCCTGGCCCATGCCCGCAGCGTGGCCCAGGCCGCCTGGCCCGGCCTGCAACTGCAATGGCTGCCCAGCATCGACTCCACCAACTCTGAGCTGATGCGCCGCGCCGCGCAAGGCCAACACGCGCCCTGCGTGCTGGTGGCTGGGCAGCAAACCGCCGGGCGTGGTCGCATGGGCAAGCGCTGGCACACGCCGCAGGCCGGGCCACAGGCGGCCGATGCCGCGCTGACCTTCAGCCTGGGCCTGCCGCTGGCGCCGCGCGATTGGTCGGGCCTATCGCTGGCCGTGGGCATTGCCGTGGTCTCGGCCCTGAGCGACTGGGTACGCCAGCACGGCGCCCAGCCAGCCGCGCCCCAGCCGCGCCTGGGCTTGAAGTGGCCCAACGACGTCTGGCTGCTCGATGGCGCTGGCCTGGGCCGCAAAATGGCCGGCATCCTGATCGAAACCGCCGCCCAGACTGGCGCGGTCGCGCCCGGCGCGCGCTACGCCGTGATCGGCATCGGCCTGAACCTGCAGGCGCCGCCCGTGCCCGAGGCCGCCGTGCCCCCCGTAGGCGTGGCGCAGTGGTTGCCCGGGCTGGGCCCGGTGCATGGCCCGGCCTTGCTGTGCCAACTGCTGCCGGCGCTGCTGGCGGCGGTGCAGCAATTCAACCAGCAGGGCTTTGGCGCATTCTGGCAGGCCTTTGCCGCCTGGGATTTGCTCGCCGGGCGGCAGGTGGCGCTCAGCGACGGCCGCAGCGGCATCTGCCTGGGCGTGAATGCCAGCGGCGAGCTGCTGCTGAACTGCCAGGGCCAAGTGCTTGAAGTGGGCAGCGGCGAAGTCAGCGTGCGCCCCTTGCCGGCACAGGCCTCGGCCATGCCCTCCACCCCCAACCCCACCGACACCACGGCCCTGCCCTGTGCAGGCCGCTGAGACTATGTTGCGTGCACTGATTGTTTTTCTGCTCCTGGCCAACATCGGCTACTTCGCCTGGGTGCAGGCCCATCGGGCCAGCCCCGCGCCAGATGCCGACGCTGCCAGCGCGGCCTCAGTCCGGGCCGATGCGGTTGCGCTGCTGCAGGCATTGCCGTCCAGGCGGCCAGCTGCAGAAACCCAACCAGCGCCGGCCCTGATCGTGGCCCAGGGCGACTCGCAGCCCGCCCCTGCCGTGGCCGAGCCGCCGGCTCAGCCCGCAGCCGCCGCGCAGAGCCCTGAGCCGCCGGCCGAGCCCGCCCAGGAAAAGCCGCCAGAAAAACCGCCGGAGCGGCCTCAGGACAAACCAGCCGAGCCCCCGCCGCCCAAGCAGTGCATGGCGCTGGGGCCGTTCAGCAATGAGCAGATGGAGCCCGTGCGCGGCGCGCTGGCGCGCTGGCCGCAGAGCTATTGGCGGCTAACGCAAAGCACGCAAAGCGGGCGCTGGATGGTGTTCTGGGGCGGCGTTGCCGACGAGCTGGTGCTCAGCGCACGGCGCAGTGAGCTGCAAAACAAGGGCATCTCCTACGAGCGCCTGCGCAGCACTTCTGCCGGGCCTGGCTTCTCGCTGGGGCGCTTTTCCACCGAAAGCGCCGCCGAGCAGCAAAAGCGCAATCTGGAGCAGAGCGGCATCAGCGGCACGCAGGTGCTGGTCGAGCGCCAGCCGGCCACGGTCTACACCATTGAGTTCCCGGACTACCACGCCATCCGCGACGTCGTGCGCCGCGACCTGGGGCGCCACATGGGCGGGCGCAGCCTGCAGCCTTGCTGACAGGCGGCGCAGCGCCTACCTTGCTGGGTGGGCGGGTAGGCCCCGCGGGCAGTTGCCGCGGCCAATGGCACAGACAAAAAAACGGCTGATGGAGTCACATCCACCAGCCGTTGGCATATGGGCCTGGGCCGACTGTGCCGCCCGGCGCTGGGCAGCGGGCTTGATGCTTTATTTGTGGCCTTGGCCGGCAGCCGGGCTCAAGCCATAGACCGTGATGGCATGGTCGTGGATGGTCCAGCCGCGCTCGGCGGCGATTTTCTTCAGGCGCTTTTCGATCTCGGCGTCGTAGAACTCCTCGACCTTGCCGGTAGCGGTGCAGACCATGTGGTCGTGCGGCTGGCCTTCGTTGAGCTCGTAGACTGCCTTGCCGCTTTCGAAATTGCGGCGATCCAAAATGCCGGCCTGCTCGAACTGGGTCAGCACGCGGTACACCGTGGCCAGGCCGATGTCCGAGCGCTCGTCCAGCAAGACGCGGTACACGTCCTCGGCAGTCATGTGGCGCTCTTTGGCCTTTTGGAAGATCTCCAAAATCTTCAGGCGTGGCAGGGTGGCCTTGAGGCCTGTGCTTTTGAGTTCTTCGATGTTGTTGGTCATGGTCTGTCCATCCTCAAGAGGGCAAGGTCTGTATGAATCCACAGAGACATACGGCGCCGCGATTCGTGCAGAGCCTTGCCAGGCGGCCCAATCTGGCTGCATGCACTGCCGCTATTACAATGCGCCGATCATAACTTTTTATCGCGGCGATGACCCGAGCAATGTACCAAAGTCCCCCCCTCCCGGCGCCGCTGCGCGGCCTGCTGCTGGGTGTGCTGATGGCCGTGGCGTTGGGTGGCTGCGGCAGCATCAATCGCACCAGCCACCGCATGGTGGAGGCCATCACCCCCTACCGCATCGAGGTGGTGCAGGGCAACTTCGTCTCGCGCGAGCAGGTGCAGGCGCTGCGCCCAGGCATGTCGCGCGAGCAGGTGCGCGACATCCTGGGCTCGCCATTGTTGGCCAGCGTGTTCCACGCCGACCGCTGGGACTACGTGTTCAGCATCAAGCGCCGGGGCCTGGCGTTCGAGGAAAAAAAGCTGACGGTGTTTTTCAGCGGTTTCGTGCTCGAGCGCGTCGAGGGCGATGAGATGCCCAGCGAGAACGAGTTCGTCGCCATGCTGGCCCAGGGCAACCGCAAGCCGCGCGTGCCCAAGCTGGAGGCCACGCCCGAGCAGCTCGAACGCTACGCCCCCAAGCACCCGGCAGCCGCCGCGCAGGCCGATGCGGCACACAGCGCCGACGATGAGGCGCAAGGCGCTAGCGATGCGAAGCCGCAACCCCGACCGCGCGGCAGCTACCCCGCCTTGGAGCAATAAACACAGAACAGAGGCGATGCGCGCGCCCGCTGACCCTGGCCTGCCTTTGGCAGGCCGCTTTCATTCCTCTTTGCCGTCCCGACTTTTCAATGTCTGCTGAACAAGCTCTTCACATTGCCGTGGCCGGCGCCGGTGGGCGCATGGGCCAGATGCTGATTGATGCCATCGTGCGCGATGGGCGGCACCGCCTCAGCGGCGCCTTCGACCGCCCGGGCAGCGCCGGCATCGGCCAGGATGCCGGCGCGTTTGCCGGCCATGCCACCGGCGTGCGCATCACCGACAGCGTGGCCCAGGGCCTGCAGGGCGCCGATGTGCTGATCGACTTCACCCGCCCGGAGGGCACGCTGGCGCATCTGGCCGAGTGCGATGCCCGTGGCGTGAAGACGGTGATCGGCACCACGGGCTTCGATGCGGCGCAGAAGGCCCAGCTGGCGCAGTACGCCAGCCGCCAGGCGATGGTGCTCTCGCCGAACATGAGCGTGGGCGTGAACGTCACCTTCAAGCTGCTGGAGATGGCCGCCAAGGCGCTGGCCACGGGCTACGACATCGAGATCATCGAGGCGCACCACCGCCACAAAGTTGATGCCCCCAGCGGCACGGCGCTGAAGATGGGCGAGGTCGTGGCTCAGGCGCTGGGGCGCGAGCTGGCCGACTGCGCTGTCTATGCGCGCGAGGGCCACACCGGCGAGCGCGATCCGTCCAGCATCGGCTTTGCCACGGTGCGCGGCGGCGACATCGTGGGCGAGCACACGGTGCTGTTTGCCGGCACGGGCGAGCGCATCGAAATCAGCCACCGCGCCACCAGCCGCGCCGGCTATGCCCAGGGCAGCTTGCGGGCAGCCGAGTTTCTGGCCAGCCGGCAGACGGGCTTGTTCGACATGTTCGACGTGCTGGGTTTGCGCTGAGCGCAGGCGATCAGCGCAGACTGTCAGCGCCGCTGCGGCGCTGCCGCCAGCAGGGCCTGCGCCATTTCCGCAAAGCCAGCGCCGCGCTCGCGCTGGGCCACGTACTGCGGCAAATGCTTGAGCAGCGGGGCAAAGCGGGCGATGTTGGCCACGCCCACAGAGTGCCAAAAGTGCTGGAACATGCGCTCGTCATTGGTGGAATCGCCCACGTAGACCCACTGCTCGAGTTCGTCTTGCAGATTGCGTTGCAGCAGCGTGTGCACGATCCAGTTGGCCCCTTGCCATTTGTCGTGATCGCCATACCAGCCATTGATGTGGATGGAGCTGACCGTGGCCTGCATGCCGGCCTGGCGCATGCAGGCCACGACTTGGGCGATCTCGGCCGCATCGAGCTGGTGGTGCTCGCTGTGGTCGATGGCGATGTCGCACTCGCGCCCGGCTGAGTCGCTGGCCAGCCGCGCGCGCGGCACAGTTTGCAGGATGTGCTGGGCCACGGCCTGCATCTTTTGGTAATTGGCCTCGCGCTGCGCCTGCGGCTGTTGGTACAGGCGCGCAGGCGGGGCATCGCCTGCCTGGCGCACGAAGG
Source organism: Comamonadaceae bacterium (assembly GCA_030528705.1). Taxonomy (GTDB): domain Bacteria; phylum Pseudomonadota; class Gammaproteobacteria; order Burkholderiales; family Burkholderiaceae_C; genus Lampropedia. Next base: position 5,564 of record JAUMYI010000058.1, read on the forward strand.
CCATGGCGCCGTTTTCGGCCACGATGGCGTCCACCGGCCAGTGCGCCGCGTAAGGCGCGCACCAGCCGGCGGGCCGGCCGGTGATGGCGATGAGCCGGTAGCCGTGGGCGTGCAGCGCATGCAGGGCCTGCAGCGCAGCGGGCACGATCTGCCCATCGGCGGTGAGCGTGTCGTCGATGTCGGTCATGACGCCGCGGATGCCGCAGCGCGCCGGCTGCGGCCAGTCGGCCAGCGGGCGCATGGCAGCGCCGGCGGCCGTTGCGGGAGCGGCCTGCATCACGCTTGCCATGGGAAGATCTTGCCGGGGTTGAGGATGTTCTTCGGATCGAGCGCCTGCTTGATGCTGCGCATCACGGCCACGGCCCCGGCGCCAGTCTCCTCGCTCAGAAAACCCATCTTGTGGATGCCGATGCCGTGCTCGCCGCTGCAGGTGCCGTCCATGGACAGGGCGCGCGCCACCAGCTTGTGGTTCAGAGCCTCGCCGCGGGCGCGCTCCTCGGGGTCGTTGGGGTCGATCAGGTAGCCGAAGTGGAAGTTGCCATCGCCCACGTGGCCGACCAGGAAGTAGCGCATGCCCGACTCCTGCGCCTCCTGCACCGAGGCCAGCAGGCAATCGGCTAGGCGGCTGATGGGCACGCAGGCATCGGTGGTGATGACGCGGCAGCCCGGGCGCGATTGCACGCCGGCGAAGTAAGCGTTGTGCCGCGCAGTCCACAGCCGGGTGCGCTCCTCGGGCGTGTGGGCCCACTCGAAGGCCTGGCCGCCGTATTCCTGGGCGATTTCCTGCACCGTCTGCGCCTGCTCCTGCACGCTGCTGGGCGAGCCGTGGAATTCCATCAGCAGCATGGGCTCTTCGCGCAGCGTCAACTTGCTGTGTTGGTTGACCAGGGCCACGGTGGGGCCGTCGAGCAGCTCCACGCGCGCGATGGGCACGCCCATCTGGATGGTGCTGATGACGGTGCGCACGGCCTGCTCGATGCTCGGGAAGGAGCAGATGGCGGCGGAGACCGCCTCGGGCAGCGGGTAGAGCTTGAGCGTGACCTCGGTGAAGATGCCCAGCGTGCCTTCGCTGCCGACGAACAGCCGCGTGAGGTCGTAGCCGGCGCTGGACTTCTTGGCGCGCGTGCCGGTGCGGATGATCTCGCCATTGGCCAGCACCACCTCCAGCGCCAACACGTTCTCGCGCAGCGTGCCGTAGCGCACCGCATTCGTGCCCGAGGCGCGCGTGGCGGCCATGCCGCCGATGCTGGCATCGGCGCCTGGGTCGATCGGGAAGAACAGCCCGGTGTGCTTGATGGCCTCGTTGAGTTGCTTGCGCGTGATGCCAGGCTGCACGGTGACGGTCAGGTCCTCGGCGTCGATCGAGACGATCTGGTTCATGCGGCTCACATCGATGCTGATGCCGCCCTGCACGGCCAGCAAATGGCCCTCCAGCGAAGAGCCCGCGCCGTAGGCGATCACGGGCGTGTCGTGCGCATGGGCCAGGCGCACGGCATCGGCCACGTCCTGGCGGCTTTGCGCGAACACCACCGCGTCGGGCGGCGGCGCCTGGATCGAGCCTTCGTCGCGGCCATGCTGCTCGCGCACGGCGCTGGCCGTGCTCAGTTGCTCGCCAAAACGCTGGCGCAAGGCATCGAGCAAAGCGGCGCTGGCATTGCGCGCGGCCGGGGCGTCGTGGTGGGGTGTGGGGGTGCTGTTCATGGGCGTACGGGCATGGCCGGGCAGAAGGTCATCGTCTGGGCAGTCAGCGCTCTGGGGCTGCGAGGCCGCGATGGTAAATCAGCCTGCGGCGGCAACGGCATTTGGTGGGACAATGGCGCGCCGCTCGGGATGTTAGGGGTTGTTGAGATTGGGTTCGCGAAGCGGTTTTTCGAGGCAAAAGCCGCAGATGCAAGGCGAAAGCCGAAAACGCGCGCAAGGCAAGGGCACCTTGCAAGCGTTTTCAACGCAGCAGTTGCGGTTTTTTGACCGAAAACACCGCCGCAACACTCAATCTCCACAACCCCTAGCGGGAACTTTCCCCACGTGGTCTGGTTCACAGGCTCGCTGATTGATGCATTCCCATGCCGCCCGATCAGGGGCGGTCGATCCCACCCCGTTTTGATTTGTCCATTGAATGAGGAGCCACAAGGTGTCCATGAATCGCCGTGATTTTTCCCTGACTACCGCACTGCTGGGCACAGCCGGCGCACTGGGTGGCCTGCCCGCCTGGGCACAGCAGGCCAAGACGCCGCCCCAGGAGGGCCAGGACTACGTGAAGCTGAGCGCGCCGGTGAGTCTGGACACGCCAGCGGGCAAGGTGGAAGTGCTGGAGTTCTTCTGGTATTCCTGCCCGCACTGCTTTACCTTCGAGCCCATGTTCGCCAACTGGGTCAAGGCCCAGTCCGAGCACGTGCTGGTGCGCCGCGTGCCCATCGCCTTCCAGCAAAACGGCAACTTCGTGCCGCAGCAAAAACTGTTCTACACCCTGGAGGGCATGAAGCTGCTGGACAAGCTGCACGTGGCGGCGTTTGGCGCCATCCAGAACGAGCGCCGGCGCCTGAATTCGGATGAGGCCGTGTTCGAATGGGTCAAGACGCAATCGGGCGTGGATCTGGAAGAGTTCAAGAAGCTCTACGGCTCCTTCTCGGTGGCCAGCGCCGTGCGCCGGGCCACGCAGTTGCAAAACGACTTTGGCGTCCAAGGCGTGCCCTCGCTGGGCGTGGCCGGCAAGTACTACACCGACGGCACCATGTCCAGCAGCCTGCCGCGCGCGCTGGAAGTGGTCGATTACCTGGTCGAGCAGGAGCGCAAGCGCATGGGCTGAGGCCCGCCCAAAAGCCGCTGTTAGCTCTGGCAGCAGCAAATGCAGAGAGCCTGTGCATTCTCCGTGAAGGGATCGTGCACAGGCTCTCAGCGTTTGTGGCCCAGAAGGGCTGATCTTTGATGGCAGTCTTGGCGCCGCATTTGATCTGACACAGCATCCGATGGACGTGGCCATTGGTGCGGGACAAGCACTATTCGCGAGGACTTTGAGGACAGGCCCTGAGCAGCGCGGCGACCTTGGCCTTGGGCTTGATGTTGGCCGAGCGGCGGTGGCCGCTGGCGGCCTTGGCGCTGGGCTCCCAGGCCGGGCGCGCATCGCCTTCGGGCGGCAGATAGGGGGTGTCGAACAGCGGGTCCTGCGGCGCGGCGGGCCGGCTGCCGTGGCGGGGGGCCGCCGGGCGGTCCTCGCGCGCTTCGCGCGCGCTGCGCCGCTCCAGCGCCTCGTCGCGGCGGTTGCGCCGTTCGCTGCGCTCCATGCCGCGCGGCAGCGGCAGCGGCTCGGCATTGATCTTCTTGCCGATGAGCTTGCCGATCTCGGCCAGCTGGCGGTCCTGCTCGGGCGTGACCAGCGTCATGGCCAGGCCCGAGGCGCCGCCGCGGCCGGTGCGGCCGATGCGGTGCACGTAGTCTTCGGCGTGGAAGGGCACGTCGAAGTTGAACACCGCCGGCACGTTCTTGATGTCCAGCCCGCGTGCGGCCACGTCGGTGCACACCAGCAGCTCGACCTCGCCGGCCTTGAAAGCATCCAGCGCCTTGAGGCGCTCGTCCTGGCTTTTGTCGCCGTGCAAGGCGGCGGTGCGCACGCCGTCGCGCTCCAGCGCGCGCGCCAGCCGCGCGCAGCCCAGGCGGCTGTTGACGAACACGAAGGCCTGTTGCCGGCCGTTCTCGCGAAACAGCTGCAGCAGCGCGCGGCGCTTGTCGGCATCGGCCAGGCGGAAGAATTGTTGCTCGATACTCGAAGCCGTGGCATTGGGGCGCGCGACCTCGATCAGCACCGGGTTGTGCAGGTAGCTCTCGGCCAGGCGCTTGATTTCCGGCGAGAAGGTGGCCGAGAACAGCAAGGTGGTGCGCTTGGGCGGCAGGTGCGAGAGGATGCGCTGCAGATCGGGCAGAAAGCCGATGTCCAGCATGCGGTCGGCCTCATCGAGCACCACGTACTCCACCTGATTCAGCGAGACCGAGCGCGCCTCCAGGTGATCGAGCAGGCGCCCGGGGGTGGCCACCAGGATTTCCACGCCTTTTTTCAGCTCGGCCACCTGGGGCTTCATGTCCATGCCGCCAAAGACCACGGCGCTGCGCAACTGGGTGTGCTGGGCGAACTGGGCGATCTGGCTGGCCACCTGGTCGGCCAGCTCGCGCGTGGGCAGCAGCACCAGCGCCCGGGTCGGGTGGCGCGCGGGCGAGGCCGAGCTGTTTTCATGCCGCAGCATGCGCTGCAGCAGCGGCAGCGAGAAGGCAGCGGTCTTGCCGGTGCCGGTCTGCGCCGCGCCCATGACGTCCTGGCCGGCCAGTACCACGGGGATGGCCTGCTCCTGGATCGGCGTCATGTCCTGGTAGCCCATCTGCGCAATGGCGCGCTGGATCGGCTCGGCCAGCATCAGGGTGGAAAAAGGTTTGCTCATGGGTGCAGTATCAGGGCGCAGGGCGCGTGCGGGCAGGGATCGCCCTCACTATGGGGTGCGGTGGCAGGCCGCGTCGAAATCCGAAACGGCAGATTATCGGCCAACTGCCCGCCAGGGCAGGCCTGCGCGAATCCAGAGGCCTTTGCAGCAGCCTATCCAAGTGGGCTTATCCAATGGGCCCAGCGTGCGCTGGTGGCGTGTGCGTGCTGTGCGTGCCTGCCCCAGCCAGGGGTGTCTCACTACCAGCGCCCATGCAGGTCCAGCAACTCGTGCCTGGCCAGCACATGCCCCGCTTGTGCGGCCTGCTTGAGCAACTCCAGGGCCTGCGGCATGTCCACGCGCACGCCACTGTGGCCATTGATCAGGCGCTGCGCCTGCAGATAGTGCATTTCCACACGGGCATCGGCATCGCTGGCTGCGGCCTGCTCCAGCTCGGCCAGCAGGGCGTCGGCCTCCTCGTTGCGGCCCAGCCGGTACAGCGCCCGGGCATATAGGCTGCGGGCCAGGCCAATGTTCAGCTGCGCGGCCTTGGCCAATGTCTGCAGGTATTTTTCGCCATCCTGGCCCTTGGGCTGCTGGTAGCTGCTGGCCAGGGCCAGCAAAGCCTGGGGCAGGCCCAGGTCGATGGCCTGCTGGTAATGCTGGCGGGCCTGGGCCAGGTGCTCCTGGGCCTGCGGTTTGTCCTGCACCTCAAGGAATTGGTGGCTGTGCCAGCGGCCCTGCAGCACGTGGGCCAGCGCCGGGGCCTTGGCCTGCAGGGCCTGGTGGTGCTCCTGCAGGGCTGGCCATGGCACTGGCTGCAGCTCGTGGAACTGCATGAGCGCCAGCCCGTAATGCCCGGCCAGATAGCCCGCATCGGCTGCGCGGCGGTACTGCTGGCGCGCGCCGCTGGCCAGGGCCTTGAGCTGCCAGGCCCTGGCCATGTCACTGCGGGCGGCACCCTGGCCTTTACGGTTGAACAGGTTTTGCAGCTCGTACTCCTGCAATTGCAGGAGGTAGGCGTTGCCCAGCTGGTAGGCATAGCGCGCCTGCTGCGGGTGCTTTTCGATGGCCTTGAGGCAGGCGGCGATCGTCTCCTGCAGTGCCTGGCCGCCCGTGAACTCCCGGGGCTTGACCTCGGGCGGGCGCTGCGGGTCCAGCGGCGAGGCCGTGGTATCGCACAGCTGCTCAGGACTGGCCGGGCTCTGGGCCAAGGCCCAGCCGGCAGCGCCCAGCAGCGCCCCTGCGGCCAATGCCTTGCCCAATGCCCTGGTGAATGGGCGATCAAGACCTGGCGCTGAATGAAGCGGGTGAAGCGGGGAATGCGGCATGTGGAGGCTCCTTTGTCGTTTGTTCAAGCCGAGGCCGGCAATGGCCAAAGGCCGGAGATGCCGGGGCATGACCGCCAGGGTATGCCATGAGTTGCGCGGGCCCACAGGGTTTGCGCAGGGAAACCGAAAACCGGAAAGGGTATTTGCAATTTGGAAGAATCGCGCCCAGGCAAAACCCAACGGCGGCCATGCGCCTGCCATTCAATGATTCAGGAGAAACAATGACCTTGACGATGAAAAAGCTCGGCTCCGCGCTGGCGGCCTTTTTTCTCGCCCTGCTGATGCTGGTGCACGCCGATGCCGAGGCGCGCCGCATGGGCGGTGGCAGCTCCATCGGGCGCCAGTCCAGCAATGTGACGCAGCGCCAGGCCACCACGCCGCCTGCAGCGCAGCGTGGCGCCGCAGCCAATGCCCAGGCGCGCCCGCGCAGCCCGATGATGGGCCTGCTCGGCGGTCTGGCCGCTGGCCTGGGCCTGGCTTGGCTGGCCAGCGCCCTGGGCCTGGGTGAGGAATTCGGCACGGTGCTGATGCTGTTGCTGCTGGGCCTGTTGGCCATGGCCGTGATTGGCGCCATCATGCGCTCGCGCAACCGCCCGGCCATGCAGGGCGCTGCCGCAGGCGGCTCCAACCCGTTTGCCGGTATGGCTGGCAACGCCAGCCAGCGCAGCGCTCAGCCCTACAACCCGCGCAACGTCGGCAACGATGCCTCGGCACGCCCGTTTGAGCAGGGCGGCGGCTCGATGATTGGCTCGGCGCTGGCCGGTTCGCAGACTTGGGGCATTCCGCAGGGCTTTGACACCGAGGGCTTTCTCAGCGCGGCCAAACGCAATTTCGTCAGCCTGCAAAAGGCCTGGGACGACAGCGACCTGCTGGCACTGCGCGCCATGATGACCGACGAAATGCTGGCCGAGATCCGCCAGCAGCTGGCCGAGCGCGACGCCCACAGCGGCGGCAAGCCCAACCACACCGAGGTCATCACCCTGGACGCCCAGCTGTTGGGCATTGAAGAGCTCGACGATGTTTACATGGCCAGCGTCGAGTTCTCCGGCATGATCCGCGAGGACGCGGCCGCAGGCCCGAACCCATTCCGTGAGGTCTGGAACATGACCAAGCCCAAGAATGGCGGCTCGGGCTGGCTGGTCGCTGGCCTGCAAGCACTGCAATAAGCCAGATCAGCCAGCGGCTGGCGCGGCCAGCCCACAGGCAACAGCAACGCGGCCATGGGCAAAACCCATGGCCGCGTTCTT
>JAUMYI010000059.1 GCA_030528705.1 Comamonadaceae bacterium
TGGGCGGGCGATGGGCATGGCGGTTCTCCTCACAGGTTTTTGTTCTTGCAATGGGGTGGGCGCGCGGCGCGGCGTCTGGTCGCGCGGCTTGCCGGATGTGCGGCCAGCAGCAGCGCCAGCAGGCCGATGATGGCCCAGGGCGCGCCGACGGGCACGGGCACCGGGGCCATGCCTGGCGCGGGGCCTGGGTTGGGCCCTGGCCCTGGCACGGGCCCCGGCGTGGGCGCGGGGCCTGTGACGGTGATGCGGGCGCTGGCCTGGTTGTTGGCGCTGTTGGCATCGATGCTGCCGCCCAGCGCGCTGATGCGGGCGGTGTTGTCCAGAATGCCTGCGGCGGGCGCGATGGCGGTGACGACGATGGTGACGGCATGGCCCGCGCCGCTGGGGATCAGGGCGTCGAGCTGCACGGGGCCTTGGCCGCTGGCGCGCCCGCACTGGGCCTGGCCGCTGGCGCTGCAGGCCCATTGCGCCTGCGTCAGGCCGGCGGGCAGGGCGTCCTCAATCAGCACGCCGCGCCCATCCTGCGGGCCTTGGTTGGTGACGGTGATCTCCCAGCGGGCCTGGCCGCCTGTGGCGATGGCGGGCTGGGGCGCGATTTTGCGGATGCTGTAGTCGGCCTGCGCGCCGGGGGCGGCGCCTGGGCCTGGGCCGCTTTGGGCCACCTCGAAACGGGCGCTGGCGCTGGCCAACACCACATCCTGCACGGCGCTGCCGTGGAAGCGGCCGCTGCCGATCAGGGTGGCGGCGATGGTGTAGTCGCCCAGCGGCGCCTGGCGCAGGTGTTGCAGCACATCCGCGGCGCGCAAGGCGCCGGCGGCCAGCTGCCCCACGGGCAGGGTGTGGCTGGCCAGGAGCTGGCCTTGCGGGTCGCGCACGCTCAGGGTGATGCGGGCATCGTCGATGGCGGCATTGGCCGTGAGGTTGCGCGCCAGGGCATCGATGCGCACGCGGTCATCGGGGCGGTAGCGGGCCCGATCGGTGGCGACGCCGAGCGCGGCCACGGGCGCGCCAGGGCCGCTGGCGGCAATGGCAAAGGGGGTGAAGGCCTGCGCCAGCACCTCGCCGTCGGGGGCAAGCACCTGGCCATGCAGGGTGTAGCCGCCCGCGCTGAGCGCGCCGGTGTGCCAGGCCTGGCTGTGCGGGGTTTGCGCCCCTGCGGCCACCTGCCCCAGGGCCTGGGGCGGGAACTGCACCACGCCTTGCCCCTGCGCATCGCGCACCTGCAAGGCCACGCTCAGCGCGGCATCAAAGCTGCCCAGGTTGCGCACCAGCGCCGAGAGCTCCACCGGGCTTTGGCTGGGGTAGAGGGGCTGATCGGTGGCGACGCTGATGGCGGCCAGCAGGTTGGATGGGATGGTGCCGATGTGCTGGATGTTGTTGGTCAAGTTGCACTCGGCATTGAGGCGCAGCTCATCTACTACGGCGTGAATGGGGTCGGCACCGGGCGCGAGCGCCAAAGTGACATGCGGCGCTCGCACATCGGTGTACGCGCCGCTGGTCAGTGCAGGCACAGGCACTTCGGCCAGCAACTGTGGGCCTTGGTAGAAGCGCACCGTAGTGGCTTTGGAGGGTTGACCGCTATTGCCTACACGCGCGGACAGTCCCGGCAAAGCACCCGCGCCGTTATCGACGATGCGCAAGCCGCCGATGCTGAGCTCAGACGTGCTGGCCAACTGAGCCGTGAAGGTTTTAGCAATGGCCTCTCCGTAAGCGTTAGAGGTCTGGATTTCGACGTAATTGGTGATCCAGTTGCCGACTTTGGGGTAAATGTGGGCCTGCAGGGTCTTGACTGAAGAGGGATTGGTGGAAATGCCAATGGCATCCATGCGATCTACGCCACGGCTGGCGGCGTACTCCACGGCTTCTAGTGCGGCTTGGTAACCGCCCCCATAACTTCCTTGATCGTTGGGCCATACGCCATCGCCTGAAACTGTGATGGTCTTAAAGGCGCCGGCATTCGGATCTGCTGCCATGCGATCGGCCACTTCTTTCGTACACAGGGCCATAAAGTCGGCGCCGCCACTCCATGGCCTTGCTGCTTCCAATGTTTGCCGAATGGTTTGCAGGCTTCCCGGCTCGACGATGGTGGGGGGCAAGTACTCCTTGAATCGTCGATCTGCGGTGTAAACAGAGAGGCGCACACTGCCATCGTGGGGAATGATCTGGTTGTCGATGGCGTGCAGCAGGCCTTGTATCTGTGTCCGAAAACCATATCCCACACTGCCAGAGGTATCCATACAAATGGCCAGCTCCACCCCTTGTTGCGTACAGCTGGATGTGCTGAGGCGGAAGTTGTTGGACTTATTGCGCTCCAGCACACGATGGTCTTTGTCCAGCCAAATGGCTACCGGGGCATCCCGGAAAGGTAAGGCAACGTTGCTTAGCGCAAAGCTCAAGGGGCGTGCTTCTTGAGGCAGCAGGCTGGTGACGTCTTGCTCTGACAGCAGCGTGTCGGTGCTGGGATCCCATTGGGCGTTGCCATCGACATCGATAAATGCAATGGCCGTGAAGTCGCCTGATGCGCTGCCACCGCTGTTGCGGATCTGTGCCTGAAGTGTCCCATTGGCAATAAAGGTATCCGGATCGGATGAAAGATGGGCGTTCAACTCAGAAACAGCCAATTCTGGATTGGGGTTGGTGAATAACTTTCTGAGGCGGATGTATCCAATGGAGTGTGCAGGGTGGATTGCGGGAATCTTTAAAAAATTATTTTCATAGCCGGGTGATTCTATAAATATTTGCAAATGTGTCCCTTGAAGGTTGTCGACGCTGAAAGTGCCGTCATCTTTGGCCTGTAAATGTTTTTCAACATCAATGGGATCAGTTTCGTTGAAATCGCGTGTGGAAATTTTGGCCGAGATCGGTGTGCCATCGCTGGCATCTACGACTGTGCCATGCAGACTCCAGACAGCAGGAAGGCTATAGCTGGCTTGCAATGCAATATTCAGCTGTGTGTCGCCTTGGATATCCAGCGTTTGTGTGTAGTCGGCATGGCTTGCATGTCGAATATCCAATTGCCAAACACCAGGATTCAGGCCATCAAAAGTGTAGTGGCCTTGTAGATCTGAGGTGACTGAAGCAGAAGTGGGGCCGGAAAGCGTTATTTGCACGCCAGCCAAAGGTTGGCGCGATGCGGCATCGATGACTTGTCCTGAAAGTTTGGGGCCGATTCCTGCAGCAACCGGATGCAGTGGAACAGGCAATTGATAGGTATGGCCCAGTTGGACACGCACGGAAGCCGCTGAACTGGTGTAGCCATTGGCGGATATTTGAATCGAAGTGTCTCCGACATTCAAATTGTCGATACGTGCTTCGCCAGCAGAATTGGTATGTTTGGTTGCGATATTTTTACCGCTTAGGATAATTTCAGCGTTTGCAATGGGTTGATTGTTTTTGCTGTCGAAAACCTGTACCTCAAGACTGGAGGGCTGGGAAGGGTTGATCTTTCGATTTAGTTGGATGTGGTGGCGGTTCAGAAATCCCCTTGATATCATTAAGTTATAAGTCAATGTTTGATATTCTGGATATTCAATGGCAATTCTTTGATTGCCATGAATTTCAGGCGGACTGGTTAGTTCGTACTCTCCTTGCGCATTGGTCTCCGTGACGGCACCAGCCACGCCTTCAATTGTGACTTTTGCTCCTTTGATGGGCGCTTGCGTGGCCTGGTCGGTCACAGTGCCAACGAGCTTTGTGATGGAGTTGGCGCTCTGGTTGAGGAAAAAAGTTAAATCAATATCTTGGCTGTTGTTGGTTATCTGAATCGATGCAACATAACTTTCGTACCCGGTTTTTCTAATGGAAATTAAGTTTCTGCCGTTGATGCGTTGAAAGAATCGAGCGATGCCATTGGCATCTGTGCTGCCATGAGATGCGTTATTGATGTTTACCGAAGCGCCAGAGATGGGTAAGCCTGATGTCTTATCTTTGACATGTATTTTTAAAGGTAAATTGGATGTATGTCTTATAAACAATGGGTCAAAATTAATTTGATCCCCTGCTTGCGCGATGATGGAAATCTCAATATCCGGTGAGCCCAGGTGAGTGGCTAAAACTGTTAAATCACCCGGGGGCAGGCCAGTCAGCGTGTATTCCCCTTTTGAGTTGGCTTGAGTGCTTTGCCCCCCGGCGCTGATGCGTGCATTGCTTGCTGGGTAAATCATTGATCCATTGTTTACGGAGATTCGGGCAACCCCAGAAATCGTCACTGTCTGGCTACCCGCGCTAGACAGCAAAGCCATGCGAATATGGCCAAAGTCCACCTGTTGACCGGCTTGCAGTTGCACGTTGGCCACCAGAGGACGATAGCCTGTGGCAGTGATTTCCAGCGTGTCGTTGCCAGTGGGCAGGCCAAGCATCTGGAAGGCGCCGTCGCCTCCCGTGGTGGTCGAAGTGCCCAGATTACGCAGACGCACGAGGGCGCTGGCAATGGGCTGGTCGTTTTCGTCCACGACGATGCCCTGCATGCTGGCCAGATCCGGATTGGTGGCAGGCTGCTCGGCCAGCCACAGCGCGTGCAGGGCCAGCGCGCTCAGGTGCGGGTCGCCTGCCCAACTGCCATCGCTGCGCTGCGATTGCCGCAAGGCGGCCAAGGGGGCTTGCATGCTGGCAGCGGTATCCAGGCCAGGTAGCACCGCCAGCAAGGCCTGGGCGGTGCGCAGGTCGCTGCCCCAGCTCTGGCTTGCATCGCGCTGGGCCGTCAGCCACGCACGGGCCTTGGCCAAGGCCTCGCGGGCCGTGGGTTGCTGCCGATACGGAGCCAGCGCCTGGACGGCCAGCGCCGTGCTCACGATGGCATCGCCATCGGGCATCAAGGGCCATGCGCCATCGGCTTGCTGCGCGGCGGCCAGCCAGCTCAGCGCCTGGGATGCGGCCGCGCTGGATGCTTGGCTGGCGGCCAGGGCGTGCAGTGCCCAGGCAGTGTCTTGCGGATTGCCGGGGTGGCCTGCGGCGGCGCCGAAGCTGCCGTCGGTGTTTTGCAGGGCGATCAGCGCGGCCAGCACGGCGGCATCGTCCGCGCCGGCCTGTTGGCGTGCCATGGCCTGGCGCGCCAGGTATTCCGTGGTGTTGGCAGAGGAGCTGTCGATGGCGCCGAGCAGCGCAGGCGGCAGCGGCTGCATGGCCAGCGCCTTGAGCGTGCGGGCCGTTTCGAAGCGGGCTTGCAGCGGCAGCGCAGCAGAGTCAGGCTCGGACGCCAGCTGCCCATTGGGCTGGATTTGCGCCTGGAGCCAGGCGGCCCCGCGCTGCAAGGCGGCATCGGCCGGCGCTGGCGCCTGTGCCCAGCCGTGAGCGCCCATGAAAAGGCAGCACAGCACCAACAGAAAAAGCGGTAACCCAATCCAGAACCGGTGAGGCGATGGTGTTGAACGCTGCACGGCAAGCTCCCTCGTTGACCGCAACGCCGGGCATGCGCTTGACCGTTGTTTTGATGCTTTTGATCGTTGTACAGCGATCCCTGGCAAGGCCTTGGCTGCGGCTTGTTTTTTGCAATCGCAACTGACTGTACAGATTCAGATCAAACCAGCCAACTGTCCATAGGGGATTGTCCGCAGAAAGGGGATTTGCCCGGGCCATCGCTGCGCCCGGCCCTTGAGTGGCTGCCGGGGGCTTGCCTGGGGCCTGGATGCCCATTTGCGCCCGCACTGCCATCGCGCTGGCGGGCGGGCAGCGCGCTGTGGTGGGTCAGTCCTGCGCGTCGTTGACCAGCACCAGCTTGCCGCGCACATTGCGCTGGCCCATGCGGGCGTAGGCCTGGGGCAGCTCGCGCATGGGCAAGGTGGCGTCGAGCACGGGCTTGATTTTGCCTTGCTGATACCACTGGGCCAGCTGTTGCAGCATGGCGGCGTTGGCGGCGGGCTCCTTCTGGCTGAAAGCGCCCCAGAACACGCCGACGATGGAGGCACCCTTGAGCAGCGGCAGATTCAGCGGCAGCGCGGGAATGGGGCCCGCGGCAAAGCCGATCACCAGATAGCGCCCGCGCCAGGCGATGGAGCGAAAGGCCGGCTCGGCCCAGGGGCCGCCCACCGGGTCGTAGACCACGTCCGGGCCCTTGCCCTCGGTCAGCGCCTTGAGCGCCTCGCGCAGGTCCTGCTCCTGGTAGTTGATGCTGGCATCGGCGCCGATTTGCTCGCACAGCGCGCATTTCTCGGCGCTGGAGGCCGCGGCGATGACCCGGGCGCCCTGGGCCTTGGCGATCTGGATCGCGGCCGTGCCCACGCCGCCGGCCGCGCCCAGCACCAGCACGGTCTCGCCCGGCTGCAGCGCGCCGCGGTCGAGCAGCGCGTGGTGGGAGGTGGCGTAGGTCATGATGAAGGCGGCTGCGTCTTCGAAGCTGAAGGCGTCGGGCAGGGGCAGGCACAGCCGGGCATCGACCAGGGTGTGCGTGGCAAAGCCGCCGGTGCCGCTCAGCGCAGCCACGCGCTGGCCGGGCTGCAGGTGTTGCACGCCTTCGCCGATGGCCTCGACCACGCCGGCGTATTCCGAGCCGGGCACGAAGGGCAGGGGCGGCTTGATCTGGTATTTGTTCTGCACGATCAGCAGATCGGGGAAGTTCAGGCTGGCGGCGTGGATGCGCACCAGCACTTGGCCCTTGCCGGGGCTGGGCGTGGGTTGCTGCTGCCACTGCAGTTTCTCTGGGCCGGATGGGTCGCTGCAAAGCCATGCGTGCATGAATGGGCTCCTGGTGTGGTGGAAGAAAGCGCGCCATTGCAACGCAAAAAAGGCTGCAAGGCAGTAACCAAGGCATCAGCTGCGCGCGCAGCTTTTGCGCCCTGGCTGGGGCGCAAAGTGCATAAGGCAACGCTCTACGCGCCCAGCGCCGTGGGCTCGGGGCAGGCGCGGGCGCTGTGCGGCGGCGGGCGGGGCGGGGCCTCGGGCATGCTGCACTGGCGCTGTTGCAGCAGGGCCTTGGGGTCTTCGGCCTGCAGCACGCTGCGGGCCCAGGGCTGCAGGGCCTGGGTGTCGGCCAGCAAGATGCGCTCTTTGACGGCCAGGATTTGCGCCGGGTGCATGGAGAAGGAGCGCAGCCCCAGGCCCAGCAGCAGCTCGGTCAATTCGGGTTCGCCGGCGATTTCGCCGCAGACGCAGACGGGCTTGCCGCGCGCCTGGCTGCGCTGGATGACGTGGGCAATCAGTTGCAGCACGGCCGGGTGGGTGGCGTCGAACAAATGGGCCACGGATTCGTCGGCGCGGTCCACGGCCAGGGTGTATTGCGTCAGGTCGTTGGTGCCCAGGCAGACGAAGTCGAAATGTTGCAGGAATTGGTCGATGGTCAGCGCGGCGGCTGGCAGCTCGATCATGGCGCCCACCAGCACGGGGCCAAATGCTGTCTGGCTGGCGCGCAGCTCTTCACGGGCCAGCTCCAACTGGGCCAGCGCCTGCTGGATTTCCTGCCGCTGGCCCAGCATGGGAAACAGGATGCGCAGCGGCCCATGCACGGCGGCGCGCAGCAGCGCGCGCAGCTGGGTGCGGAACATGGCCGGGCTGGCCAGACTCCAGCGGATGGCGCGCAGCCCCAGCGCGGAGTGTTCCTGCGTCTGGCGGCTGATGGCCTGGCCGTCCAGCGCCTTGTCCGCGCCGATGTCGACGGTGCGGATGGTCACGGGCAGGCCTTGCATGGCCAGCATGGCGTCGCGGTAGGCGCGGTATTGCTCCTGCTCGTCGGGCAATGCGCCTTGGCGCCCCATGAAGAGAAATTCGCTGCGAAACAGCCCCACGCCGACGGCGCTGTTATTCAGCGCGGCGGCGCAGTCGCCAGGCAACTCAATGTTGGCCAGCAGCTCGATGGCCTGGCCGTCTTGGGTGATGGCCGGGGTGTAACGCAGGCGTTGCTGGCGCTGGCGTATCTGCAGCAGTTGCTGCTGCAGCTGCCGGTAATGCGCCAGGGTGGCGGCATCGGGATTGACGATGACTTGGCCGGCATCGGCGTGCACGATCAGCAGGCAGTCCTGGGTGATGCGGCCGGTGGCGTCCTTGGCGCCGACCACGGCAGGGATGTCCAGGCTGCGCGCGACGATGGCGGTGTGCGAGGTGGCGCCGCCGGTGTCGACGACGAAGCCGGCAAAGATGTTTTGCCGGAAATGCAGCATGTCCGCCGGGGCCAACTCGTGCGCGACGACGATCAAGGGCAGATCATCGACTGGCCCCGGCTGGGCGGCTGCGTCGCAAGGGGCGGGGGGCGGCGTGCTGGCCTTGGGCGTGGCCTGGGCTTGCTGCAGTGCGTTGAGGGCCGCGCCCAACGCGCCCGGCGGTGGGGCGGCGGCGCTCTTGCCCTGTCCGGGCTGGCCCTGGACCTGGATGCACTGCACGACGCGGGCGACGAGCTGCTCCAGGTCGCTTTTGCGCTCGCGCAGGTAGTCGTCGTCCATGGCGTCGAACTCGCGCGCGTACTGCGCCAATTGCTGCATCAGCGCCCACTCGGCGTTGTAGCGCCGCTCGCGCACGAAGGCGGCGGCGCCTTGCTGCAGCAGCTCGTCTTCCAGCAGCATGGCGTGCACGTCCAGCAGCGCGTGCAGGTCGCTGGAAGCCGGATCGGCGGCGATGCTGTGCTGCACGCGTCGCAGCTCGCCAATGGCCAGGGCAAAGCCCTGTTGCAGTCGCTGCAGCTCCTGGGCCACCTGGCTGGGGGCAACCAGGTAATGCCGCACGGGCAAGGGCTCCTTGCCCAGCAGCAGGGCGCGGCCAATGGCGATGCCGCGCGAGACGGCAATGCCTTGAATGGGGGGGCTCATGGTGTGTTCTCCTCTCCTTTTTGTTGTGTGACCGCAGGCAGGCGGGGGCTTTACAAGCTATCCAAACGCCCTACGCGGCGCGCGGGGCGGTGGGCCATGCCGGCAGATTGGGGCGGTCTCTGTTGTGCCTTGCAGACCCCAAACCGCATCCTGCCCACTCGTGCCCAGAGCTTGCCCACAGGCTTCTCACTCGCTTTCGCCAAAACGCTCGGCGATCAGCTCCAGCAGGGCCTGCATGGCCTGTTCTTCTTGTTCACCCTCGGTTTCGATTTGTACCTGTGCGCCCTGGCCAGCGGCCAGCATCATCACGCCCATGATGCTTTTGGCGTTGATGCGGCGCCCGTTGCGCGCCATCCACACCTGGCAGGGAAAGCTGCTGGCCAGCTTGGTCAGCTTGGCCGAGGCCCGCGCGTGCAGGCCCAGTTTGTTGACGATGGTGGCGGTGGACTCAATCATGCGGATGCAGAGGCAGGGCTGGGGGAAGGGGCTGCGCCGGGCGTGGCGACGATGCCTTGCACACCGCCGCTTTGGGCGCGTTCGAGCAGCACGGGCAGTGCTTCGTGGCGGTAGCTCAGGCTGCGCAGCAACATGGGCAGGTTGGCGCCGGTTAGCACCTGGGCGGCAATGCCGCGCGCGCTGCACCATTGCTGCAGCGCGCAGGCAACGTGGTAGGGGGTGGCGCCCACCACGTCGGTGAGCAGCAGCACCGGCGCGGGCGAAGCGCCCAGCAGCGCGGGCGCCTGTGCCAGGCCCCAGGCGGTATCGTGCGTGGGCTGCACGTCCAGCGTCAGCATGTCCTGCGCCAGCTCGGCCAGCACATGGGTGGCGCAGGCCTTCAAGGCAGTGGCCAAGGGGGCATGGGCGACGAGCAGGATGCGGCAGGCAGGCATGGGCGGGCGGCAAGCAATGGCAATGGCAACGGGGCTGGCGCGGCAGGCGTTGCGCCGATCATACGCCCTGTGGGCGGCCCTGCGGCGCAGCCGCAGGCTGGGGCAGCACGCGCCGCCACAGAAACCAGCCCAGCGCCAGCAGCTTGCACAGCCACAGCAGCATCATGGCGCCCTGATAGGCCGCTGGCTGCGGCCAGCCCAGCGTCTGTAGCCAGTCGATGGCCAGGCCCAGGCCCCATTGCACGAAAAAGGTGCCGGTGAAGATCACCAGGTTGAAGGCCGTCAGCGCGCGCCCGGCCAGCTGGCTGGGAAACTGCTGGGCCAGCTTGGGTTGCACCAGGGAAAAGCCGGTCAGGCTCAGGCAGTAGCTGGCCCAGTGCGGCCAGCGGCTGTCCGCGCCCAGCCAGACGACCCAGGGCAGCACGAGCAAGCCCAGCAGCATGGTGCCCAGCGTCAAGGACTCCAGCCGCAGGCCGCGCCGCTCCAGCGGCGCAGCGACCAGGCCCCAGGCGAAAAAGGCCAGCATCATGGCGGTGTTGATGCCCAGCAGGCCGGCGGCGGCCTGCTGCGGCGTTTGCCCGGCCACGTCGCGCAGCCAGGGGCCGGCCCAGAGTGTCAGGATGGCAAACAGCCCGCCGTAGCCGAAAAAGGCCAGCGGCGCGACGCTGATGAAGCGGCGATCGCGCAGCACCACGCCATAGCCCTTGAGGATGTCCAGCACTGAAGCTGGCGCGCTCTGGCCAGGCGGAGTCAGCACACTGCCCGATGCCGACCAGCGCGGCAAGCCCAGCAGCAGGCCCAGCAGCGCCAGCGCGCCCACGCCGCACCAGGCCCAGAACACGCCGCGCCAGCCCAGCTGCGGCAGCAGCCATTGCACGGGCAGGGTGGACAGCAGCATGCCCAGCGCCCCGACCATCTGCATCCAGGCATTGGCGCGCACCTGGGCCGCCGGGCTGTACCAGCGGCGGTAGGCCGTCAGCGGCGCCATCAGGCCGGCGGCCAGCCCCAGGCCCAGCAGCGTGCGGCCCAGCAGCATCTGAGGGAAAGTCTGGGCCGCCGCCGTCATGGCGCCGCCCAGCAAGGCCACGCAGAGAAAGGCCACGGCGGTGCGCGGCGGGCCAAAACGGTCCAGGCAAATGCCCAGCGGGATTTGCATCAGGCAAAAGCCGATGAAATAGCTGCCAGCCAGCAGCCCCAAGGCGCCGGAGTCGAGCGCGAAGCTGGCGCTGAGCTCGGGCGCCAGCGTGGCGGTGACGGCCCGCACCAGCATCGAGAGCAGATACACCAGCGCAAACAGCAGGAAGACGCGGATGGCGGCAGCGCGCGGCAGCAGGTGGTTCATGGCGTGATGCGAGAGCTTGGCGCTATCAGGCGCTGGGGCGGGCGCCAAACAGGGCCTGGCCGATGCGCACCACGGTGGCGCCTTCCTCGATGGCCCATTCGAAATCGCCCGACATGCCCATGGACAGCTCGCTGAGCTGCGCGCCCAGGGCCGTCTCCTGCTGCAGCCGTCCCAGCAGCTGGCGCAACTGCACGAAGCAGCCGCGCACCAGCGCCGCATCGCTGCTGGGCATGGCCAGCGTCATCAGGCCGCGCACGCGCAGCGCGGAAAACGGCGCCAGCTGCTGCACGAAGCGCAGCACTTCGCTGGCGGGCAGGCCGAACTTGCTGGCCTCGCCCGAGGTGTTGACCTGCACCAGCACATCCAGGCTGCGGCCATGCTGCTGCAGGCGGCGATCGAGCTCCTGCGCCAGCGGCAGGCTGTCCAGGGCCTGGAACTCGTCGGCAAACTGGGCCACCTGGCGCGCTTTGTTGCTCTGCAGGTGGCCGATGATGCTCCAGCGCAGCCCAGGCAGCTCGCGCAACGCCTGCCATTTGCCATAGGCCTCCTGCACCTTGTTCTCGCCCAACATGCGCAGGCCGGCGGCATAGGCCAGGCGCAACTGCTCGGCCGGCACAGTTTTGCTCACGGGCAGCAGGCGCACTTGGGCTGGATCGCGCCCGACGCGGGCGCAGGCAGCGGCAATGCGCTGCTGCATGGCGGCAAGATTGCGTTGCATCTGCAATTGAGCAGGCGGCAGGGCTTCAGAAGATGACATGGCAGGCGAGCCGGCAAAGGCGCGGGAGCAAAAACGCCGCCGATTGTAGGTGGGGCAGGGCGGGGCGCTGCATGCGCACAGGTGTGGGCTTTGGGATGCCTGCTGCGGCCCGATGGCTGGGGCGGGCAAGGCATGGCATCCAGAGGGCGCAGAGTCTGGCTATAATCGCGCGTTTTTCACGCCGCAGCACATTTCCTGTTGCGGCGCCTGTGGTAACGAGGGGGCAGGGGCCTCCTCAAGAGAAGGAAATTGACATCATGATCGAAGCATCGACCAAGGCCGAACTCATCAAGGACAACGCGCGCAGCGCCAACGACACCGGCAGCCCCGAAGTGCAGGTGGCCTTGCTGACCGCCCGCATCAACGAGCTGACGCCGCACTTCAAACAGCACGCCAAAGATCACCATGGCCGCCGCGGCCTGCTGCGCATGGTCAGCCGCCGCCGCAAGCTGCTGGACTACCTCAAGCGCAAGGATGCGGATCGCTACACCGCGCTGATCGCCAAGCTGGGTCTGCGCAAGTAATGCCATTTGCCGGTGGCAGCGGGGCAGCGGGTGTGGGCGCAGGCATTGTCAGATCAAGGCCAGCGAGCGCGACCAAGCCATGCTGTCAGCGGGAATTGGATTAATCGGACTTCAAATGCAGGAACGCCTGGGTTTGCTCTGAAGCACTCAGGCGTTCCTGCATTTTCTTTTTCCTCGCCGCAGGCGCTGGCTTTGGCCGCCGCCGCGTCAGGCGGGGCAGGGCAGATCGAAGCTGTGTCATTCCATGGGGGCTGATGCCCCGCGCCGAAA
>JAUMYI010000060.1:0-9653 GCA_030528705.1 Comamonadaceae bacterium
TCGAGCGAGGTGGTCTCGGTGTCGATGGCCACCAGCTCGGCGGCCTGCCAGCGCGTCAGGGCGGCGTCGAAGCTGGCCCAGTCCTGGATGATCTGGTAGCGCAGCGGGCCGTCGTAGCCGGCAGGCGCTGGCGCTGCGGCCTGCGCCTGCGCCGCGCCGGGCCTTGCCGCGCCTGCATCTGCGCCCGAGCCCGCGCCGCTGCCCTCGCCCGCCTGGGTCTGCAGGCCGCGCAGCAGCGATTTGAAGCCGTACTGCTGGTACAGCGCCGCCAGCGCCGTCTGATCGGGCGCGCGCATCTCCAGCGCCTGCGGCGCGGGCAGGCCGGCCACGTCGCGCTTCATCGTCACCAATTGCCGCGCCGTGGGCAGCCAGTCCAGCGCCGCGCGCAGGTTCTGCCCGGCCACGCCCTTGATCTGCCCGGCCTGCGCCAGCAACTGCTCCAGGCTGCCGTATTCGCTCAGCCATTTGGCGGCCGTCTTGGGGCCGACCTTGGCCACGCCCGGCACGTTGTCCACCGCATCGCCCACCAGGGTCTGGAAGTCGATCATGCGCTCGGGCGGCACGCCGAACTCGGCCAGCACGCCGGCGGCATCGCGGCGCTTGCCGCTCATGGTGTCGTAGATGGTGATGCGCTCGTCCACCAGCTGCGCCAGATCCTTGTCGCCGCTGGAGATCAGCACTTGCAGGCCCTGCGCGGCCGCCTGCGTGGCCAGCGTGGCAATGACGTCGTCGGCTTCGACCCCGTCGATGGCCAGCAGCGGCCAGCCCAGCGCCTGCACGGCCTCATGGATGGGGGCAATCTGCGCGCGCAAGTCCTCGGGCATGGGCGCGCGGTTGGCCTTGTAGTCCGGGTAGAGCGCATCGCGGAAGGTGGCGCCGCTGGTGTCGAACACGCAGGCCGCATAGCGCGCCGGCGCCTCCTTGCGCAGCGCCTGCAGCATGTTGATCATGCCGCGCAGCGCGCCGGTGGCCGGGCTGGCCGGATTGCCCGGATCGGCGCGCAGATCGGGCATGGCGTGGTAGGCGCGGTACAGGTAGCTGGAGCCATCGACCAGCACCAGGGTGTTCTCAGCAGTCATGGGGCGGTATTGTGCAGGCTTTCCCGTCCGGGGGCGGGGGCGGCCGGGCGCGCAACAGGCCCTACAATCGCCGCCATTGCTGTTTTGCCAAGGGCCGGGCGCACGCCGGGCCCCGGCACCACCGGATGCCTGCCATGACCGCTGTTTCCTCCCCCCGTCTTCGCCTTGCCCTGCGCCGCGCCGCGCTGGGCGCCGTGCTGGCCGCCAGCAGCGCCTGGGCCGCGGCCCAGCAGGCCCAGGCCACAGACGCTGGCGCGCCGGTGGTGTATGAGCGCGTCGTCTCGGGCACCGAAGGCGCCCGCCACGTCCCCGTGCCGGCCGCTGCCGAAGGCGTGGCAGCGCCGGCCCAGCCGGCCCCCGGCGGCGCGGCTGCGGCAGGCGCTGCTGCGGGTGCGGCCGTGCGCATCTCGCACCAGGATGCGGGCGCGCGCGTGGACGAGCTGCGCGTGCGCGGCCAGACGCAGGAAATCACCGTCACCCCGGCCGGCCGGCTGCCCACCTACGAGGTTCAGCCCGGCAGCAGCCAGCGTTACCAGAGCCACCAGTCCGGCCGCCACTCCAGCGACGGCACTAACGGCCCGCGCCGCTGGAAGCTCGGTGAGTTCTGAAAACTGCATTGCGAAACCCTATTAAGCCCCCGCGCGGCCCCGTGCGCCCTGCGGCGCAAGCCTGTGGCTGCGCGTGGCCTTGAGCACATTGCTTTTTCCATGGCCGTCTATACCGAAGTCACCCCTGCGCAGGCGCAGGCCTTGCTGGATCAACTGAACCTGGGGCGCCTGCAGGCGCTGCGCGGCATCGAAGGGGGCATCGAGAACACCAACTACTTCGTCACCACGCCGCAGGGTGAATATGTGCTGACGCTGTTCGAGCGCCTGACGCACGAGCAATTGCCCTTTTACCTCCGCCTGACGCAGCACCTGGCCGGCAAGGGCATTGCCGTGCCCGCGCCGCAGACCGATGCGCGCGGCGAGCTGCTGTTCACGCTCAACGGCAAGCCTGCGGCCGTGGTCGAAAAGCTCGATGGCCAAAGCCAGCTGCAGCCCCAGGCCGTGCATTGCGCGCAGCTGGGCCAGGTGCTGGCGCGCATGCACCTGGCCAGCGCCGATTTCCCGCTGCAGCAGCCCAATCTGCGCGGCCTGCCGTGGTGGAACGCCACGGCGCCGCACATCCTGCCGCACCTGAGCAGCGCCCAGGCGGCGCTGTTGCAGGCCGAGTTGGCGCACCAGAGCGCGCTGGCGCAGACGCCGCAGTACGCCCAGCTGCCGCGCAGCGCCGTGCATGCCGACCTGTTTCGCGACAACGTGCTGTTCGTCGGCGAGCGCCTGAGCGGGGTGTTCGATTTTTATTTCGCCGGCATCGACACCTGGGCCTTCGACCTGGGCGTGGCCCTCAATGACTGGTGCATCGACCGGGCCACGGGCGCCTTCGAGCCCGCATTGCTGCAGGCGCTGCTGCAGGCCTACCAGGCCGTGCGCCCGCTGCAGCCGCTGGAGCGGCAACTGCTGCCGGACATGCTGCGCGCCGCGGCGCTGCGCTTTTGGATCTCGCGCCTGTGGGATTTCTACCTGCCGCGCCAGGCCAGCCTGCTCAAGCCGCATGACCCAGCGCACTTCGAGCGCATTTTGCAGGCCCGCATTGCCGGGGCGGATGTGTGGGCGTAGGGTATTTCCGTAACAAAACTTGCCTATTGCCATGCGCCATAGCCCTTGTCGAGCGCAAAACTGTGGTAGAGGGCGCAACTTGGCATAGAATGGCCCCCGGTGCATTGGGCTGGCTGGGCATTTGCCTGTGGCGCGGCCAATGCCCGGGCGATCTGGGAAGTATGACTTTGGATACCCAGATCAAGAGTGGTTTGAGAATTTGCGAGAACTATCCAAGATCGTTTACACCCCGCTGTGACCCAGCGGGGTTTTTTTTGCCTGCGGCGCTGCAAAGCCCATCCCAAACCGCTGCTTGCCCACTCGCGCCGAGACTGCGAACAGGCGCTCACAGCGCCAGGAACGAGCCGGTGTTGGGCGCAAACAGCCGGCCGTAGCGGCGCGTGGCTTCGTGGTCGCTCATGCTGGCGACGAAGTCGCACACGGTGCGCTGCAGCGGCGCGCCGGCGGCCAGCAGTTGCTGCTGCTCCAGCGGCAGCAGGCGCTGGGGGTTGTCCAGCAGCACCTGCAGCAGCTGCACGACGATTTGCTGGCCCTTGAACTCCAGCTCCTGCATTTGCGGGCGCAGGATGACGTACTGCATCACGAAGTCCTTGAGCAGCCGCAGCAGCCCGAAGGCGCCAGGGCTGAGCTCGGCCTGCAGATCCAACAGCGGCTGCTCGAACAGGCGCTGCGCGCGGATCTGGGTGCGCGCCACCAGAAAGCCCACCAGGCGGCTGATGGCGTGCTTGCGCGGCCGGTCGCCGCCGCGAAACAGCTGCGCCGTGGCAAAGCCCAGCAGTTCGTTGAACTCGGCCTGCTCCTGGGCATCGCGCCAGGGCAGCGCGCGGGCGCGCTGCGCCACCTCGTCCTGCCACTGGGCCTGGGTGAGCAAGCGCAGCGCAATGGCGTCTTCCAGATCGTGCACGCCGTAGGCGATGTCGTCGGCCAGCTCCATGATGGAGGTGTCCAGCGCCTTGTGCCGCGTTTTGCCGTGGCCCTGGCCGCTGGCGGGCCAGTCGATGGCCGTGAAGCGCCGGCGGTCGGCCTGGCACAGCGGCGCCAGCACCCAGTCCAGCAACTGGGCCTCGTCGTCGTGGATGCATTTGGGCGGCTTGCTGGCCTGCCAGGCCGGGCGCGGCGGCGAGCTTGCGCTGTGGTCAGCGGCCGCATCGGGGTAGCGCGCCACGTCCCGGTGCAGGGCCGGGTACTTGAGCAGGCCCAGCAAGGTGCGGCGCGTCAAGTCCAGCCCGTGGGATTCGGAGTATTCGCCCAGGCGCATGGCAACGCGCAGCGTCTGGCCATTGCCCTCGAAGCCGCCGTGCGCGCGCATGACGGCGTTGATGGCGCTCTCGCCGCCGTGGCCAAAGGGCGGGTGGCCCAGGTCGTGGGCCAGGCAAATGGCCTCGATCAGCATCGGCGTGGGCAGCAGCTGGGCCCATTGCGGCTGGGTTTGCTGCAGGTGCGCGCAAATGCCCGAGCCCAGTTGCGCGACCTCCAGCGAATGCGTCAGGCGCGTGCGGTAAAAATCGCTCTCGCCCAGGCTGAGCACCTGGGTTTTCGATTGCAGCCGCCTAAAGGCCGCGCAGTGGATGATGCGCGCCCGATCGCGCTGGTATTGGGCATCGGGGCTGCCGGTGTTCAAAGGGCCGGGGCCGCTGGCGTAGCCCTCGTCGGTCTGGCGCTTGCGCTCGGTCCAGCAGCTGCCGGTGGTGTTGGGCATGGGATGGGCTGGCAAAAAACGGGCATTGTAGGCAGTGCGCGCTGGCGCAGGCCCATGCCCAGCGCCGGGGTTTTGCCGGGCTTTGCCCGGGGCGAGCGCCAGACTGTGCAGAATGGCGGCCATGGACGAGATCGTGAAAAAAGCCATGGCCAAATGGCCCAATGTGCCGGCCTGCAGCGGCTGGCTGGGCCTGGATGCGCGCGGCCAGTGGTACATGCGCGATGCGCAAACCCAGGCGCGCGGGCCGTTTCCCCAGGCCAAGGGCCAGCCGCTGGCGCATGCGGGCCTGGCCGAGTTCATCGGCCGCAATTACGCCGCCGATGAGCAAGGGCGCTGGTATTTCCAGAACGGGCCGCAGCGCGTGTTCGTGGAGCTCGAAGCCGCGCCCTGGGTGCTGCGCGTGGCCTGCGGCATGGATGGCCAGCCGCAGCTGCACACCCACACCGGCCAGCCGGCGCAGTGGCGCGCAAGCTGGCAGGACGAGCACGGCCGCGTCTTCATCGCCACCGAGCTGGGCCTGGGCCTGGTGCACAGCATGGACATGCTGGCGCTGAGCGACTGCATCGAGCAGCGGCCCGACTGGCAGCCCCAGGCCACCAGCTTTGCGCAGCTGCAGCAACGCTACGGCTTTGTTTGCAGCCCGCAGCAGCAAGAGGCCGCCGCTCAGGCTGCCGGCAGCGCCTGAACCACACGCCCCATTGCCCCCAATCACCCCGCCTCAAGCCCCGTGAGCCCGCCATGGCCCTGATGATTACCGACGAGTGCATCAACTGCGACGTCTGCGAGCCCGAATGCCCCAACGATGCGATCTCGATGGGCCAGGACTATTACGTCATCGACCCGCTGCGCTGCACGGAGTGCGTAGGCCATTTCGACACCCCGCAGTGCGTGGAGATCTGCCCCGTGGCCTGCATCCCCGTCAACCCGCAGCACATTGAGTCGCGCGAGAGCCTGTGGCAGAAGTTCGAGCGCCTGCGCGCCGCGCAAGACGCGCCACCGGCAGCGCCCGCCAGCGCGCAGCCCGCGCGGGCAGCCGAGCCCGAATCCGAATCCTGAGTCTTATGCCGCAGCGCGCCAGCTGGCGCTGGCAAAGCGCAGCCCGTCGATGAGGGCGTGCAGCGCCGCCGTGGCGTGCGTGGCCTGCGGGTAGTGCTGGAAGTGGATGCTCAGCTGCGGCACCTGATCGCGCTGCAGGGCCTGGACGAACTGCCGGGCCTGATCGACCTGGCCGCGCTGCTGCATCATGCGCGCGCGCGGCGATTGGGCGTCGATCAGCGGCGAGGGGGTTTGCTCGTACTGGCCAATGCTCAGTTGCAGCCAGCGCGGCGCGTGCGCCGTGCGCTGGGCCTGCCGCGCGGCAAATTGCGCGCGCAACTGGTGGATGTGGCCGCGGTTCCACCAGATCGACGGGCTGGAGGCGATGTAGGTCTGCCAGCCGGGGCTGTCTTGCAGCAGCGCATACAGCGTGAACAGGCCGCCATAGGAATGGCCCAGCAGGGCCTGGCGGCTGGCATCGACCGGGTAGGCCTGGGCCACGGCCGGTTGCAGCTCCTGGTTGAGAAATTGCAGAAAACGCTCGGCCCCGCCCTGGCGCTGGGCGCGCCGATCGCCGGTATTGCTCAGATCCGGCGCGGGCGGGGTGTAGTCCTCGGCGCGGGCCTGCTCGTCGAGCAGGCCGCCGCCTTCGTAGCCCACGCCCACCAGCAGCATGGGGGCGATGCCGTTTTCATCGGCGCGCATGGCCATGCCCAGCGCCGCCATGGCGGCCACGGGGAACATGGCGTCGCCATCGAGCACGTACAGCACCGGGTAGCCGCCAGGCGGCCTGGGGCCAATGCGGCTGATTTGGATGCGGTAGCGCCGCCCAGTGGCCTGCGATGTCAGGTAATGCTGGCGCGCCTGGGGCAAGGCGGCCGGCTCGGCCGGTGACAGCCCTGCAGGCCCGGCGCTGCCCTGGGCCGCCGCTTCGGCCTTTGCCTGTTCCATCTTGGGCCGCTGCTGCGCGGCAGCTTGCAGGGGCAGGGCGCCGCCAGCGGCCATGGCCAGCAGCAGCTGGCGGCGCTGGCGTGCGGATGGGGGCAGGCCGGCTGCGTCAGGCATGGCGGATGCGGGCCTCATGGCGCTCACCACTGGTAGCGCAGGCTGGCCGTCCACTGGCGGCCAGGGCCGGCAAAGCAACCCAGGCCGCGCCCGCCAGGGGCGCAGCTGGCCAGGTAGCGCTTGTCCGTCAGATTGCTGACGTTCAGCGCCAATTGCATGCCTTGCAGTTGGGCGCTGAGGTGGCTGAGCTCATAGCGCAGGCCGGCATCGAGCAAGGTCTGGCCGGGCACGCGCAGGCTGTTGTCCACCGTGGCCCAGGTGCTGCCGATGTGGCGCGCGCCCAGCGACAGGCCCAGCTGCCCTTGCAGCAGGCGCCAGTCCAGCCAGGCCGAGGCGCTGGTGCGCGGCACGCCCACGGGCTGGCGGCCTTGCTCGCCGGGGATGTGGCTGCGCGTGACCTCCGGATCCAGCCAGGTCAGCGCGCCGATGGCGCTGAGGCTGCGGCCCAGCTCGGCGCGGCCTTCAAGCTCCAGGCCGCGCACGCGCACCTCGCCGGTTTGGATTTGCTTGTTCGATGGCGCGCCGGGCGTGGGGTCCTTGGTCAGCACGTTGCGGCGCGTGAGCTCGAAGGCCGCGGCGCTGAGCAGCCAGGGCTGGCCGGCGGGCTGGTACTTGGCGCCCAGCTCGATCTGCCGCGCCGTGCCCGGCTTGAACGGGTCGCCGTGCAGGTTGATGGCGGTGGTGGGTTCGAACGAGGTGGCATAGCTGGCATAGGGCGACAGGCCCGAGGCCATGCGGTACATCAGGCTGGCGTTGACGCTGGTTTTGCGGTCGCTCTGGTGGTGCCGGGTGCTGCGCCCGGCAGCCAGTTGTTCGATGCGGTCGCGGTGGCTGGCGCGGTCGTGGCGCAGGCCCAGCTGGGCCAGCCAGGGGCCCCATTCGAGCTGATCCTGCAGGTACAGGCCGGTTTGGCTTTGGCGGCGCTCGGAGTCGCTGCTGATGGCCGGCGTCTCGATGGCCACGCCGTAGCGCGGGGCCAGGAAGTCCAGCGGCATGCCGGGGCGGCCAATGCCCAGCTGGCGCCGGGCCGTGCTGCGCTGCCAGTCCAGGCCGGCCAGCAGCGTGTGGCGCACGGCGCCGCTGCGCAGCCGCCAGCGCAACTGGGTGTCGGTGTTGATGCCGCGCAGCGTCTCATCGGCGGCGCTGGCCTGGCGCATCAGGATGCTGCGCGCCGGGTCGGCCAGCGCGGCCGAGACGTTGCGAAAGCGCGAGTCGGCCGACAGCCAGCGCCCCTGGTGCTGCAGGCTGAAGTGCTCGCTGAAGCTGTGCTCCAGGCGCCAGGTCAGCGCGTTTTGGTCGCGGTCAAAACGCTCGTAGCTGGGCTCGGCGGTCTGGAAGTCGTAGGGGATGCGCCCCAGCGGGTGCGGCAGCAGGGTGCCCACGCCAGGCAGGCCGTTGTAGTTGCCGCTTTTGGGGTCGCGCTGCAGCCAGGCTTGCAGGCTCAACTGGGTGCTGGCCGCTGGGCGCCAGCTCAGCGCCGGGGCCAGCAGGTAGCGCCGCTCGGGCAGGCCGCTGGCGCTGCTGGCATCGCGCGCCAGCGCGGTGATGCGCCAGGCCCAGCGGCCCTGCGCATTGGCGCTGCCGCCCAGGTCGGCGGCCAGCTCGCGCAGGCTGTGGCTGCCCAGGCGCAGGCGCACATCGCGCACCGGCTCGAACACGGGGCGGCGGCTGATCTGGTTGACCAGCCCGCCGGGGTTGACCTGGCCGTACAGCACCGAGTTGGGGCCGCGCACCACGTCGATGCGCTCCAGCGCCCAGGGGTCGATGCCGGCAATCAGGTACGACAGGCCGCGCGGCAGGCGCAGCCCGTCCAGGTAGCCCACGTAGTTGGCCGTCTGGCCAAAGCCGCCGAAGCCGCGCAGGAACACGCTGTCATAGCGCGGCGAGACGCGCGCCTCGGACAGCACGCCCGGCGTGTAGCGCAGCGCCTGCGCCACGCTGGCGGCGGCCTGGTCGTCCATCTGCGTGCGCGTGATGGTGGAGATGGAGGCGGGCGTGTCGGCCAGGCGCGTGTCGGTCTTGGTGGCCGTGGCGCTGCGGCGCGCCACGTAGCCCGGCGGCGATTGCCATTCCTCGCTGGTGGAAGTCACCGTCACCGGCGCCAGCTCCTCGATGGCGGCGGGCGCGGCCTTGGCGGCGGCGGTCTGGCTGCGCTGCTCATTGGCCGCGGCACTGCGGGCTGCGGCAGGCTGGGCCTGGGCCTGGGCCGCGCCGGCCAGGCAGCCCAGCGCGCAGGCCAGGGTCAACGGCCGCAAGGCAGAGGGCCAGCGCGTGGCAACGGGGCGGTACACAGGGCGCTGCAAAGCAAGTTGCAGTGGGCGAGGCGTGAAAAAGGCGTGCTTCATAACAGGAATGGGCGCATGAATGCCGCCTGGCAGTGGCCAAGGCATCCCTAGGTCATTGCCAGGCGGTTGGATTTGATAGCATTTCTCATTCTGATTGTAGAAATCGCGCCCCGCCGGCCGGCTTTGAGAGAAATGCAAAAACCTTTGCGCAAGCGGCAACTGCCATGAATGCCCCCCACCCCGATCTGCCCTGGATTGCGCTGCCCGAGCTGGACGCGCAAAGCCGCCACGCGGGCAGCCACTACCGGCTGCACAGCGGCGTGCAGCACCAGGCCTTTGCGCTGCGCGGGCGCGTGCAAACCCATGCCATGGCCCAAGGGGCCACGCTGCACCTGGTGGATGTGTGCGAGCACGCCCAGGCGCAGCAGGTGCAACTGCAACTCAAGCCGGGCCTGCGCGTGGCCTGGGTGGTGCAGGGCCAGGCCGATGTCAGCTACGGGCCGCAGCGCCTGCTGATGCGCGCAGCGCAGCGGCCGGGCCAGCCGGCCCAGGCCCATGCCGTGGCGCTGCAGCGGCCCGAGCAGTTCACGCGCCGCGCCTCGCCAGCCGGGCGCGAGGCCACCGTCAGCCTGTGCCTGACGCCGCAATGGCTCGAAGAGCTGGCCGCCGCCAGCCAGCAGCACTCGCGCGTGCTGCAAGCCGTGCGCGACTTTGCCCGCTGCCATCTGCGGCAGGCGCAATGGCGCGCGCCGCCGCAGGTCGAGCAGTTGCTGCGCGGCCTGCTGCAAGCGCCCTGCCTGAGCCCCGAGCTGCAGGCGCTGTACCTGCA
>JAUMYI010000060.1:9753-12168 GCA_030528705.1 Comamonadaceae bacterium
TCAGCGCCGCGCGCAAGCGCCAGATGCAGCAGGTGCGCGAGCTGCTCGACAGCGGCGCGGCCGACCACTGGAGCCTGCAGGCCATCGCCCAGCACCATCACATGAGCGTGGCCACGCTGCAGCGCCATTTCCAGCTCGTGCACGGCCAGGGCGTGTTCGAATACCAGCGCCGCCGCCGCCTGCGCCTGGCCTGGCAGGCGTTGCAGCGCGCCGAGCTGGACGTGGCCCAGGCCGCGGCGCTGGCCGGCTACCGCCATGCGGGCAACTTCGCCACTGCCTTCAGGCGCGAGTTCGGCACCAGCCCCTCGCAGTTGCTGCGTTGAGAGCGTTCAGCGCGCTGGCGCGCGCGTGACCAGCGCAATGCCGATGGCCACCGGCACGATGCCCAGCAGATCGGGCAGCGCCAGCGGCTCGTCCAGCACCGCCCAGCCCATCAGCAGGCCCAGCGGCGGCGTCAGGAAAAACCAGGCGCTGGCCGCGCTGGCGCTGTGGCGGCCCAGCAGCGCAAACCACAGCAAATAGCCCAGCAGCGAGACCACGCCCAGCAGCCAGGCAAACGCGCCCAGCAGCGCGGGCGTCAGGCGCAGCTCGGCCGGGTTCTCCAGCGCCAGCGCCACCGGCGCCAGCAGCAGGCCGGCCAGCAGCATTTGCAGCCCGGCATTGGCCACCAGGCCGATGCGCAGCGCCAGGCGCTTGTACAGCACCGTGCCCAGCGACAGCGAGGCCAGCGCCAACAGCACCAGCGCCAGCCCCTGGGCCGTATCGGCCCCGCCGTGCAGACGGTGGCGCACGATGAAGGCCACGCCGCCCAGGCCCAGCGCCAGGCCCAGCAGCTTGCGGCGCGTCAGCGGCTCGCCCAGCAGCGCAGCGGCCAGCAGGGCCACGGCAATCGGGCTGGCGCTGATGATGATGGTCGCCAGCCCGGAGGAGAGCTGGCGCATGCCCGTCCAGCTCACGCCCAGGTACAGCGCGTGGCCCAGCAGCGCCAGCGCCAGCAGCGCCGCCCAGTCGCGCAGGCCAGGGCGGCGCTGGCGGAACTCGCCGCGCCAAGCGGCCCAGGCCGTCAGCAGCAGGCCGGCGCAAACAAAGCGCAGGCTGAGAAACAGCAGCGGCGGGCTGTCGGGGAAGACGAACTTGGCAGCCGGAAAGGCGCTGGCCCAGATCAGCGTGAACGGCAGCGCCAGCCAGAGCGTGCCGCGCCCGCCAGCGCCGGCCAGCGCAGGGTTGAGAGTGGGATTGGCGGCAGGAGGGGCGGCAGGGCGGTTGTCATGCGGCATGGCCGCCAGTCTAAAAAGGCCGGCATGAATCGAAAAACGAGAAATATCGATGCCATGCATCGGTTTTTTCAATGTATCGTCCCCGCCCATGACGCAATTTGACATCCCACTGCTGCGCACCTTCGTGCAGGTGGTGGACAGCGGCGGCTTTGCCCGCGCCGGCGGGCGCGTGTACCGCAGCCAGTCCACCGTCAGCCAGCAAATCAAGAAGCTGGAGGCCCAGGCCGGCCGCCCGTTGCTGCTGCGCCATGCGCGCGCCACCAGCCTGACGCCCGATGGCGAGCGCCTGCTGGGCTATGCGCGGCGCATGCTGGCGCTGCATGACGAGGTCTGCAACCTGTTTGCCGAGGATTTGCCCGAACTGGTGCGCATCGGCCTGCCCGAGGACTACGCCGTGCAGCTGCTGCCCTATCTGCTGGCCGAGGTGGCCCGGCACCACCCGCAGGCGCGGCTGGAAGTGCGCTCGCAGCTCTCGGTGCAGTTGCAGGCCGGGCTGACCGATGGCGAGCTGGACATTGCGCTGTACCGCCGCGTGGCCGGCAGCGATGCGCCCGGGCCAGGCGATGCGCACGACACCTGGCCCGATGCGCTGCAATGGGTGGCCGCCAGCGGCACGGCGCTGGAGCACCAAAGCGTGCTGCCGCTGGTGCTGTTCCCGCACGGCTGCGTTTATCGCGCCCATGCGCTGGCCCAACTGGAGCAGCAAGGCCGCCGCTGGCGCGTGGCCTACACCAGCCCCAACATGGCCGGCGTGCTGGCGGCCGTGCAGGCCGGGCTGGGCGTGTCGCTGCAATCGCGCCAGGTGCTGGCCCATGCCAGCGGCCTGCGCGAGCTGGGGCCGGGCAGCGGCCTGCCGCCTGCGCCCAGCGGCCATTTCGTGCTGCGCAGCGCCGCCAGCCCGGCAGGCCCGGCGCGCCAGGCCGTGCTGCAACGGCTGCGCGCCCTGCTGGGAAACGACGGCTCGCAGCATTCATCCCCAATGGCCGGGGACAAGCCTGTGGATAAGGTGTCGGCGGCTTCGGGATTGCCCTAGGGAGCGGGGTGGCCTGCCTGGATTTTGAGCAGCAGGCTAGGGGTTGTTGAGATTTGGTTTGCGAAGCGGTTTTTCGAGGCAAAAGCCGCAGATGCAAGGCGAAAA
>JAUMYI010000061.1 GCA_030528705.1 Comamonadaceae bacterium
GGTCAGCACCAGCACGCCGTTGTCGTACTTGGCCTTGGCGGCGGCGGAGTCGATGTCCTGCGGTAGCTGGAAGCTGCGCGAGACCGAGCCGTAGTAACGCTCGCTGCGCAGCACTTTCTCGCCCTGGCCCTGCTGGCTGTCGTGCTGCTTGATCTCGGCGCTCAGGGTGACGACGCTGCCGTCAATGGAGACGTGAATGTCCTCCTTGCCCACGCCCGGCACTTCGGCCAGCACTTTGTAGGCGCCATCGCTCTCGCTGACGTCGATCTTGATCTGCGCGGCGCTGGGCAGCGGATCGCCATGCAGCGGCTTGATGAAAAAGCCCGGCGCGATCTCTTTGAACAAATCGTCGAACAGGCTGCCACGCATGCGGCTGAGTTGGTTGCTCATAAAGTCCTCCTTGCTTTGTGGATGAGCTGGCGCATGGCGCCAGCGGCTCGTCATCCATCTATTGGCAAAGCGACTTTTTTCAAGGGGCCAACTCAAGCCAGCGCCGAGGGCGCCAGCTCCTCGCGGGCGTAGGCTTGCACGGTGGCAAAGGCCTGCTCGGCCGCCTGCATCATCTGGCTTTCTTCCTCGGGCGAGAGCGGCGCGGCGTCCAGCGCCGCGGTGAAGGCGCGCCAGTGCCGGGCCGCGCCATCGGGGTGCGCGGCCAGGTGGCGCGCGCCAAAGTCCCGGCCCAGGCCCAGCTTCTCGCTGGCGATCTTGAACAGGATGGTGCCGCCCAGGTTCGAGCCCTCGGCCACGTACAGCCAGCCCAGCGCCGTGGGCAGCGGCGTCTCCGGCCCCAGGCGCGCGGGTTCGGCCGCGGGCTGCGGCTGCTGCAAGTCCTGCAGGTCGGCGGCGATCTCCGGCAGGCGGCAGCGTTGCGCCAGGTCGGGCACCAATGCCGCTACGGCAGGTTGGGCGTACAAGGCCTCGATGTCGCGGTGAAAGCGGTATTGCACGCGCAGAAAGCGGCCGAACTGCTCGCGGCTAGCAAAGATGTCGGCCGCCATGATGCTTTTGTCCAGCGTGTCGTGCACGTCATGGGTGGCCGCCTTGAGGCGCTGGCTGCGCGTGGCGGCAGAAGATGAGGGTTCGCTCATGGGCTGACTCCGATTGGTGATTGCAAATCAGTTTCGATTGTACGTGCAGCCCTGCCGGGAACGGTCTGCGCCAGGCGCGGCAACAGCCCTTCGCCCTGGTGCGAAAAACGCTGCCGGCGGCTATTGATTTCACGTTACCACTTATGATCGCCCCCATCGCAGCCAGCAGCCAGCGGCTGCGCCCGACCTCCGACCCTGTGAATTGAAAGGCCATTGCCATGCCACGTCTTTTCCCCTACCGATCCGTGTGCGCCGCCCTGGCGCTTGGTGGCTGCCTGCTGGGCGCCGCCCAGGCACACGGCAAGTACGACGACCACGACCATGACGACGAGCACAAGCAGCGCCCGCACGTGCACGGCGTGGCGCATCTGGACGTGGCGCTGGAGGGCAAGCAACTGCTGCTGGAGCTGAGCTCGCCGCAGGCCGACATCACCGGCTTCGAGCACGAGGCGCGCTCGCAGCAGGACAAGGACGCGCTGCGCAAGGCGCGCCAGCAGCTCAAGCAGGCCGCCAGCCTGTTCACGCCCTCGGCCGCGGCCGCTTGTGAGCTCAAGAAGGTGGACATCGACGGCCTGGAAGAAGATCACGATCACGACGACCACCCGCACGGCAAAAAGCACCGCCACGGCCATGACCACGACCACGACCACGACGACAAGCACGAACACGCCGACGTCGAGGTCAGCTACCGCTTCGACTGCGCCCGCCCCGAGGCGCTCGAGGCCATCGAGGTGCAGCTGGCCAAGACCTTCACCAGCCTGCACACCATTGAGGTGCAACTGGCCATGCCCCAGGGGCAGTTCCAACGCACGCTCAAAAGCGGGCAAACGCGCCTGAGCTGGAAATGAGCCCGCTGGCCGCCGCGCCGCAGCCCGCATCATCAGCAGCAGACGCCACGCCAGCCATGGTGCAGGTGCGGCAACTGCGCTACCAGTGGCCTGGGCAGCAGCGGCCCTGCCTGGAGATTGAGGAGTTCAGCCTCGGCCGCGGCGAGACGCTGTTCCTCTACGGCCCCAGCGGCAGCGGCAAGAGCACGCTGCTGTCGCTGCTGGCCGGGGTGTTTCTGCCCCAGCAGGGCCAGGTGCTGCTGGGCGGGCGCGACTGGGCCAGCCTGGGCCGCTCGCAGCGCGATGCCTGGCGCGCCCGGCAGCTGGGCTACATCTTTCAGCAGTTCAACCTGCTGCCCTATCTGAGCGTGCAGGACAACGTGTTGCTGCCCTGCCGCTTCGCGCCCGAGCGCGCGCAGGCCGCGCAGCGCCAGCACGGTAGCCTGGAGGCCGGCGCCGGCCACTGGCTGCAGGCCATGGACTTGCCCGCCAGCCTGTGGCACAGCCCGGCGCGCGCGCTCTCGGTGGGCCAGCAGCAGCGCGTGGCCGCCGCCCGCGCCCTGATGGGCATGCCGCCGCTGGTGATTGCCGACGAGCCGACTTCTGCCCTCGACGAAGACCGCCGCGATGCCTTCATGAACCTGCTGCTGGCCGCCTGCGCCCAGGCCGGCAGCAGCGTGATTTTCGTCAGCCACGACCAACGCCTGGCCCCGCGCTTCATGCGCCAGGTGGCGCTGGGCTCCATCAACCGCGCGGCCGCTGCTGCCTAGGCGCGCCGCTTTCTCGTTCCACCCATGCACGCCTTGTTCCGCCTGGCCTGGCAAAGCGCCTGGAACCGCCGCTTCACGCTGGCGCTGACGATGTTTTCCATCGCCCTCTCGACTTTCATGCTGCTGGGCGTGGAGCGCATCCGCAGCGACGTGCGCGAGGGCTTTGGCTCGGCCGTCTCGGGCACGGACTTGATCGCCGGCGCCCGCACCGGCTCGGTGCAGCTGCTGCTGTACTCGGTGTTCCGCATCGGCGCGGCCACCAACAACATCCGCTGGCAAAGCGTGCAGGACATCGAGCGCATGCGCGGCGTGCGCTGGGTCATCCCGCTGTCGCTGGGCGACTCGCACCGCGGCTATCCGGTGCTGGGCACCAGCGCCGATTACTTCACGCATTTCCGCTACGGCCAGAAGCAGCCGCTGCAGCTGCGCAGCGGCAAGCCGTTCGAGGATTTGTTTGATGCCGTGCTGGGCGCAGACGTGGCGCGGCAGCTGGGCTACCGGCTGGGCGACAAGATCACCCTCACGCACGGCGCCGGCGGCCCGATCAACGCCGTGGAGCACGACGACAAGCCCTTCGTCGTCAGCGGCATCCTGGCGCCCACGGGCACGCCGGTGGACCGCACCGT
Source organism: Comamonadaceae bacterium (assembly GCA_030528705.1). Classification (GTDB taxonomy): domain Bacteria; phylum Pseudomonadota; class Gammaproteobacteria; order Burkholderiales; family Burkholderiaceae_C; genus Lampropedia. The sequence goes on from JAUMYI010000061.1 coordinate 3,312, forward strand.
GCACATCAGCTTGCAGGCCATGCAGGCCCTGCACGTGGACTGGAGCAACGGCGTGCGCCTGCCGGGCAGGAGCGTCAGCGCCCAGGCCGTGCGCGACATGGACTTGAGCCCGCGCAGCGTCACGGCCGCTCTGATCGGCCTGCAATCGCGCGCGCAGGTCTTCTCGCTGCAACGCCAGATCAACCAGTACCGCGGCGAGCCGCTGATGGCGGTGCTGCCGGGCGTGGCCATGGACGAGCTGTGGGGCGTGATCGGCACGGGCGAGCGCGCCCTGCTGCTGATGTCGGCCCTGGTGGCCTTCGTCAGCCTGCTGGGCATGGTGGCGGTGGTGCTGGCCGGCCTGAACGAGCGCCGCCGCGAGCTGGCCGTGCTGCGCGCCGTGGGCGCGCGGCCGGCGCACATCATCTGGCTGCTGGCGCTCGAAGGGGCGCTGGCCACCGGCCTGGGCGTGTTGCTGGGCCTATTGGCCCTGGGCCTGAGCGCCGCCGCGGCCGCGCCCTGGCTGCTGAACCAATTCGGCCTGCACGTTCACTGGTGGCAAGTCACGCCGCTGCAATGGTGGATACTGCTGGGCCTGCTCTGTACGGGCTTTGCCGCCAGCCTGATTCCCGGCTGGCGGGCCTACCGGCTGTCGCTGGTCGATGGCCTGGCGCCGCCGGTGTAAGCGCCGGCTCAAAGGACGCAAGCCCCCTCTTTCATTCATCCGTTTTGCTGCCGCTGCTGCCATGACCATGCTCCGCCGCACCTGCCTTCGTTTTGCCGCTGCCGGCCTGGCCGCCGCCTGCGCGCTGCCCACCGCCCCGCTGCTGGCCAAAGGCGACAAGCCCATTGCCCTGAGCTGGGACGAGCTGGTGCCCAAGGATTGGGACCCCAGCGCCGAGTTCACCGACCTGTTCGAGCAGGGCGCCGACACCTGGGAAGACAGCGACCCGCGCGCGCAAAAGCTCTACGAGCGCATGCGCAAGGTCTGGGATGCGGCCCCCACCGTCGAGCGTTTCAACGGCAAGACCGTGCGCCTGCCCGGTTACGTCGTCGCCCTGGAAGAGGGCAAGGACGGCCTGAGCGAGTTGCTGCTGGTGCCCAACTTCGGCGCCTGCATCCACACGCCGCCGCCGCCGGCCAACCAGATCATCCACATCAAGCTGGCCCAGCCCGTCAAGGGCATCAGCTCGCTCGATGCCGTCTGGGCCACCGGCACGCTGAAAGTCACGCGCAACCAATCGGACATGGGCGTCAGCGGCTACAGCCTGCAGGAGGCCAAGCTGGCCCCGTACAAAGATTGAGCCCCTGCACGCCCCCCATGCCACAGCATCCGCCATCGCCCAGCCGCCCGCCCCGGGCGGCCCGCCATCACAGCGCCGCAGCACTGGCGCTGGGCCTGAGCCTGCTTGCCACGCAGCCAGGCCCGGCGCAGGCCCAAGCCAGCCGCCCAAGCCAGAGCAACGCCGCAGCGCCCAACGCGCAGGCCGCCCCCCAGGCACAGGCCCAGGCGCCCGCAGCCAGCCTGCCCGCCCCCTTTGCCGCGGCGCTGCGCAAGGCCCAGATCCCGCCCGAGGCCGTGGCCCTGTGGGTGCAGGCCGTGGACGGCCAAGCCACGCCGCGCGCGGCGCACCGCGCCGGGCAGCTCATGAGCCCGGCCTCGACCATGAAGCTGGTCACCACCTATGCCGCGCTGGATCGGCTGGGCCCAGCCTACACCTGGAAGACGCGCATCTACACCGATGGCCAGCTCGACAACGGCAGCCTGCGCGGCAACGTCTACATCCAGGGCGGCGGCGACCCCAAGCTGGTCATGGAGCGCCTGTGGCTGCTGCTGCGCCAGCTGCAACAGCACGGCGTGCGCGTCGTGCTGGGCGACATCGTGCTCGACCGCAGCGCCTTTGCGCTGCCGCCGCACAACGCCGCCGCGTTCGACGACGAGCCGCTGCGCCCCTACAACGCCGCGCCCGATGCGCTGCTGCTGAACTTCAAGTCCGTCATCCTGCGCTTCGTGCCCGACCCGGCCAGTGGCCGCGCACAGGTGCAGCTCTCGCCGCCCATGGCCCGGCTGGAGCTGCCCGCCAGCGTGCCGCTGAACCTCACGGCGCGCCATTGCCCCAGCAACTGGCGCGCGCAGTTGCAGCTGGACGTCAGCCAGCCTGGGCGCTGGCGCATGGCCGGCAGCTATCCATCAGCCTGCGGCGCGCTGAACTGGGCCGTGGCCTACCCCGATCCGGAGGGCTTTGCCAACCAGGCCATCGAGGGCATGTGGCGCGAGCTGGGCGGCAGCGTCACCGGCCAGGTGCGCAGCGGCCGCACCCCTGGCGGCCTGCAGCCCTGGATCACCGAGCCCTCGCTGACGCTGGCCGAGATCGTGCGCGACGTCAACAAGTACAGCAACAACGTCATGGCCGACCACGTGTTCCTGGCGCTGGGCCAGGCGGGCGCGCCCGGGCAGGCCATGGACTTTGCCAGCGCGCAGCAGGCCATCGGCCAGTGGTGGCGCGGCCGCATCGGCAACCCGCCCAATACGCTGCACATCGACAACGGCTCGGGCCTGAGCCGCGATGCGCGCATCACCGCCCAGGCCATGGGCCAGATGCTGCGCCATGCCTGGCATTCGCCGGTGATGCCCGAGCTGGTGGCCTCGCTGCCAGCCACTGGGGTGGACGGCACCATGCGCCGCAGCCGCGCCGCTGACTCGCTGATGAAGACGGGCTCGCTGCGCGACGTCAACGCCCTGGCAGGCTACGTGCATGGCCACAGCGGCAGGCGCTACGCGCTGGTGGTCATGATCAACCACGCCAATGCGGCGGCGGCACGCGGCGCGGCCTTCGACGCCTTGATCGACTGGGTGGCCAATGACTGAGCGGATGACTGAGCGGGCATGACGGCCGCTTGATGGTTGCCAAAACGCAACCGCGCTGGGGTTTCTGGCCGAATGCCTCGGCGATAATCGCGCCCGGTCATCGCGCGCTGCAAGTCGACGATGCAGACACGCGGGGTGGCTGGCAGGCCTGGGCCGCGCCCCCAAGCTTGGCCTTTTTCATCGATTCGGGAGAGTGACCCTTGTTTTCCATCATCCAAGCCGCTGGCTGGCCGATCTGGCCCCTGATCTTTTGCTCCATCATCGCGCTGGCCATCATTGCCGAGCGTTTCTACAGCCTGCGGCGGCCGGGCATTGCGCCGCTGGGCCTGGTGCACGAGGCCAAGACCGCCTCGGCCAAGTACATCCCGCCGGCCGACGTGATCGACAAGCTGGAAAACAGCAGCGCGCTGGGTGAAATCCTGGCGGCGGGCCTGCGCGCGCTCAAGGCCAACCCGCGCGCCAGCGAAGAGGAGCTGCGCCAGGCCATGCAAAGCCGCGGGCGCGTGGTGGTGGGGCGCATCGGCAAATTCCTGCAGGCCCTGGCCACCATTGCCTCGGCCGCGCCGCTGCTGGGCCTGCTGGGCACGGTCATCGGCATGATCGAGATTTTTGCCTCGCAAGGCTCGATCGACTCGGGCGTGATCCAGGGCGACCCTGGGCGCCTGGCGCACGGCATTTCCGTGGCGCTGTACAACACCGCCTTCGGCCTGATCGTGGCCATTCCGGCGCTGATCTTCTGGCGCTATTTCCGCAGCCGCGTCGATGCCTACGTGCTGGAGATGGAAGTGGCCGCCGACACCTTCCTCAAGCACCTCAAGTCCCTGCAGCAATGAACTTCCAAGCGCCCCACTCCAGCGGCTTTGGCCATGCCAGCAGCGAGCCGGAGATCAACCTCATCCCCTTCATCGACGTGCTGCTGGTCATCCTGATCTTTCTGATGCTGACCACCACCTACAGCCGCTTCAACGAGCTGCGGCTGAACCTGCCGCTGGCCAATGCCGAGCAGTTGCAGCAGCGCCCGCACGAGGTGAGCGTGTCGCTGGACTCTGGCGGCAACGTGGCCGTGGACGGGCTGGTGCTGGGTCAGGCTAACCCGGCGCAACTGACTCAGGCGCTGCGCCAGGCCGCTGCCGCCAAGCCCGAGGCCATGCTCATCATCAGCGCCGATGGCCTGGCCTCGCACCAGTCGGTCATCACCGTCATGGAGGCGGCGCGCAACGTCGGCCTGGCCCGCGTGACTTTTGCCACCCAGGCCTCGGGCGGGCAGTGAGGGCCCTGGCCATGCGCCGGCGGCATGTGGCGCACAAGGGCGCCCAGGCGCTGGCCATCGGCCCCTGCTGACACCACACAATCCCCCCTTACGCCAACGCCACTGCGCCGCCCATGCCACTGCAGCATTGGATTGAGCACCGCTGGCGGCAAGCCGCGCCGCCCCGCCACCCGGCCGATGTGGCGCTGCGCCCGCTGTCCTGGCTGTATGGCGGCGCCGTGCGCAGCCGGCGCTGGCTGTATGCCCAGGGCCTGCTCAGCGCCCAGGCCCTGCCCGTGCCCACGGTCGTCATCGGCAACGTCATCGCTGGCGGCGCGGGCAAAACCCCCGTGACCATCGCCCTGGTGCAGGCCCTGCAGGCCCAGGGGGTGCGCGTGGGTGTGATCTCGCGCGGCCACGGCCGGCAGCGCCCGGCGCAAGGCCCGGATTGCCTGCAAGTCTTACCCGGCAGCAGTGCCCAGGCCGTGGGCGACGAGCCCCTGCTGATCCAGCAGCGCACGCAGGCGCCGGTCTTCGTTGCCCGGCAACGCCACGCCGCCGGCCAGGCCCTGCTGCAGGCCTATCCGGACACCGAGCTGCTGCTGTGCGACGATGGCCTGCAACACCTGGCCCTGCAGCGCGATTGCGAGCTGTGCGTGTTCCCCGACTGGGGCCTGGGCAATGGCCGGCTACTGCCCGCCGGCCCGCTGCGCGAGCCCTGGCCCAAAGCGGTGGACTTCATCCTTCAAGCCGCCCCGGCAACGCAGCCCGTTGCAGGCGGCCAGCAGGGCCTGCAAGACCAGCCGCCGGGCGCTGTCTGGCCCATCGCGCGCCAGCTGGCCGGCTACGCCATCAATGGCCTGGGCCAGCGCCTGCCGCTGCGCCACTGGCTGCTGCCGCCTGGGCAAGCAGGCGACCCGCCGCCACTGGCGGCCGTGGCCGGCATTGCCCAGCCGCAGGCTTTTTTTGCCATGCTGCGCGCGCACGGCCTGGCCCCCAGCCACTGCTTTGCACTGCCAGACCACGCGCACTTCGAGCCCCTGCCCGCCGCGCTGGCGCACTGGCCACGCAACGCACCCTTGCTGTGCACGGAAAAAGACGCTGTCAAGCTCTGGCCGCACTGGCCCCAGGCCTGGGCCGTGCCCCTGCAGCTGCAACTGCCCGAGGCACTGCCCGCTGCCGTGCTGGCGCTGGCCCGCCAACGCTGTGCCGCCCGCCAGCGCCAGGCAGCGCAGTAAGGCTGCGCCCCGCTGAGCACAGGCGCAAAACCTGTGCCGAGGTCTTGCACAGGTTCTCTTACCCCTCCTGCCCCAGAAAGCCGCCGCTTTGGTGCCGCCACAGGCGCGCGTAAATGCCGTCCTGGGCCAGTAGCTGGGCATGGCTGCCTTGCTCGACGATGCGGCCTTCGTCGATGACGATCAAGCGGTCCATCGCGGCAATGGTGGAGAGCCGGTGCGCAATGGCGATCACGGTCTTGCCCTGCATCATGGCGTCCAGGCTGTGCTGGATGGCCGCTTCCACCTCCGAGTCCAGCGCGCTGGTGGCTTCGTCGAGCAGCAAAATCGGCGCGTTCTTGAGCATGACGCGCGCAATGGCAATGCGCTGGCGCTGCCCGCCCGAGAGCTTCACGCCGCGCTCACCGACCATGGTGTCCAGCCCGCTGCGCCCCTGCGGATCGCTGAGCTGCTCGATGAAGTCGGCCTGGGCGCGCTGCACCGCAGACAGGATTTGCGCTTCAGTGGCATCGGGCAGGCCATAGGCAATGTTGTCGCGCACCGAGCGGTGCAGCAAGGAGGTGTCCTGCGTGACCATGCCAATGGCCGCGCGCAAGCTGTCCTGCGTCACCTGGCTGATGTCCTGGCCGTCGATGCGGATCTGCCCGCCTTCCAGGTCGTAAAAGCGCAGCAGCACATTGAGCAGGCTGGATTTGCCCGCGCCCGAGCGCCCCACCAGGCCGATCTTCTCGCCCGGCTGCACCGTCAGGCTCAGGCCATCGAACACCTGGCGCTGCGGGCCGTAGCGAAATCGTATGGCGTCGAACTCCACCAACCCGCGCGAGACCTGCAGCGCCGGCGCCTGCGGCACGTCCTGCACCTGGGCCCGCTTGGTCAATGTGGCCATGCCGTCCTGCACCGTGCCGATGCTCTCGAACAGCGAGGTCAGCTCCCACATGATCCAGTACGACAGGCTGTTGACGCGCAAGGCCATGGCCGTGACGGCGGCCACGGCGCCCAGGCCGACTTCGCCGGCCTGCCACAGCCACAGCGCCAGTGCGCCGGCCGAGAGTATCAGGCCCACACTCAGCGTCTGGTTGCTGAGTTCAAAGCCACTGACCAGGCGCATCTGGCGGTAGCCCGTGTCCATGAACTCCTGCATCGCGGCGCGGGCGAAATGGGCTTCGCGCTGCGTGTGGGAAAACAGCTTGACGGTGCTGATGTTGGTGTAGGCGTCGGTGACGCGTCCGGTCATCAGCGAGCGGGCATCGGCCTGCTCCTGCCCGACCTTGCCCAGCCGGGGCACGAAAAATCCCATGGCCACGCCAAACAGCAGCACCCAGGCCACGAAAGGCAGCATCAGGCGCGCATCGAAACTGCCGGCCAGCACGATGATGGAGAAGAAATACACGCCGATGCCCAGCACGATTTCGGCCACGACCATCAGCACTTCGCGCACAGCCAGCGCCGTCTGCATGACTTTGGTCGTCACCCGGCCGGCAAACTCATCGGCGAAAAAACCCAGGCTTTGCTGCAGCATCAGCCGATGGAAGTTCCAGCGCAGGCGCAGCGGCAAGTTGATGGCCAGCGTCTGGTTTTGCAGCAGGCTGCGCCAGCCCACCAGCGCGATGCTGCCCAGCATCACCAGGACAATGCCCAGCAGCACCCGCCGCTGCTGCACAGCGTCCACGGCGCCCGACTGCCAGGCTGCGAGCAAGTCCACCACTTGGCCCAGAAAGGCAAATAGCCAGGCCTCGTAGATAGACACCGCGGCGCGCAGGACAATCAGCAGGGCGATGTACTTGCGCATGCCCTGCGTACAGGCCCAGATGAAGCGCGCCACGCTGCCGCTGGGCAGCGGCTGGGGCGCAGGTTCAGGGAAGGGCTCCAGCAGGCGCTCGAACCAGCTCAGCAAAGCCTTGCGCATCGTCAATCCTCTTCTCGCTTGCCGCCATTGCCCTACGGCCTGACTTCAAATCGGCTGGGCAATCAGATCATGGCCTTGGGCCTGCACGATTTTTGCCTTGGTGAACTCGCCCACCTTCAAGGTTTTGCTCACCTTCTGCGGCGGCAGCAGGTGCACGATGCCATCAATTTCCGGCGCATCGGCATAACTGCGCCCACGCCCGCCCTTGCGCCCCAGGGCCGGCGCATGGTCGACCAGCACCTGCATCACATCCCCGACGCGGCGCTGCAGCCGCTGGCTGGAAATGCGCTCGGCCACGGCCATGAAGCGCGCCCGACGCTCTTCGCGCAGTTCATGCGGCAACATGCCAGGCAAGGCATTGGCTGCTGCACCTTGCACGTCGCTATAGGCAAAGCAGCCGGCGCGGTCAATTTGCGCCTGCTCCATGAAGTCCAGCAAATGCTCAAACTCTTCCTCGGTTTCACCCGGGAAGCCCGCAATGAAGGTGCTGCGCAGCACCAACTCAGGGCAGAGCTGGCGCCAACGCTGGATGCGCTCCAGATTCTTTTCCCCATCGGCGGGGCGCTTCATGCGCTTGAGCACATCCGGGTGGCTGTGTTGGAAAGGCACATCCAGATAGGGCAGAACCTTGCCCTGGGCCATCAGCTCAACCACGGCATCCACACTGGGATACGGATACACATAGTGCAAACGCACCCAAGCCTTGTACTGCGCGGCCAGCTCCCCCAAGGCCTGAACCAGCTCCAGCAGGCGCGTCTTCACCGGCTTGCCATCCCAAAAGCCCGTGCGATACTTCAGGTCCACACCATAGGCCGAGGTGTCCTGACTGATGATCAGCAACTCCTTGACCCCGCCCTCGAACAAGGCCTGGGCTTCCCTGAGCACATCGCCCACCGGGCGGGACACCAGATCGCCTCGCATCGACGGAATGATGCAAAAAGTGCAGCGGTGGTTGCAGCCTTCGCTGATTTTCAGATACGCATAGTGCTTGGGCGTGAGCTTGAGGCCGGCTTCACCAAAACCTCCGGGCACCAGATCGAGAAAAGGGTCGTGCGGCTTGGGCAGATGCGCATGCACTGCATCCATGACTTCCTGCGTGGCATGGGGCCCCGTGACCGCCAACACACTGGGGTGCATTTGCTGCACCAGGTTTTCACCATCACTGGCCTGCCGGGCTCCCAGACAGCCCGTGACAATGACTTTGCCATTCGCGGCCAGGGCCTCGCCAATCGTGTCCAGACTCTCCTTGACCGCATCGTCAATAAAGCCGCAGGTATTGACGATGACCAAATCCGCCCCTTCGAAGGTCTTGGCTGTGCGATAACCCTCGGCACTGAGCTGCGTGAGTATCAGCTCAGAATCGGTTAATGCCTTAGGGCAGCCCAAGCTGACAAAACCAATTTTGGGAGCTTGCGAAGTAGAGATACTGGACATGGTGGAAATTCTCAATCGGGCATGCATTGTGCGGCATGCGCTTTCAAAGCCAAAGCGATTAGGGAGTGTTGAGATTGGGTTTGCGCAGCGGTTTTTCGCGGCAAAAGCCGCAGATGCAAGGCGAAAACGCGCGCAGGGCCTGAACACCTGGCAAGCGTTTC
>JAUMYI010000062.1:0-10079 GCA_030528705.1 Comamonadaceae bacterium
GCAGGCTGCTGGTGCGCGGCAACGAAACATCCGTTCCCATCACGCCAGACATGGCACGCGATCTGGCCCAAAATGGCTGGCACTGGTCAGCGCATACGCATCCAGGGACTTCACAGAATGTACTGATCTCATCCCCCGGTGACAGAGCTGTATTGGGCGCCATGCGAGAGGCGTCTCAGGGCAGCCGCTTTATAAGACCACAGGGGGCCAGTGAGAGTGAGATAATTGACGGATTCAATAAGCAGAGCGTTATTTTGAATTCCGAAGGAAAAATAAGAATTTTTACTCCCGAAGGAGATAGCATGCTAGGATGGAAGCCATGAAAAGAAAACATCACAATTCGGGATGCAAAAAACTTCATTTCAATGAAATGCAAGAAATTGCCAGAAAGGCCACGCGTGAGGCGCTAAAAGAATATCTGTGGCCGCTGACACCAGATGATGAAAAAAATCTAACTTCGGGGGTATTTATAGATCCTGCTGACAAAGAACATAAAACATTCGATCTGTATATATCAGCCGATCCTCCTGAAAACGGCATTATCCTGACGCAAGCCAAGGTCAACGCCCTCACGGGCGAGGTGCAGGTCAAGGTTTTCCTGCCGCGCCGGCCCGATGCGCCGCTTTCGGATCCCTCCGTCCAGCAACTGGAGCCGGGTGATACTTGGAAGACTTGGCTAAGCGAAAGAGGCGACAAGCCATAAGGTGCTGACGGCGGCGGGTGGTCCCCGGCAGGGCCGTGCATAGGCGGGGGGCGTGACTGAACCGAAAACAGGGCCATCTTGGGTGAAAGGTTTGCGTGTCGTGAAAATGCGCTGGATGATGCATGCTTTCACGCGCCCTTTCACCTGCCAACAACCGCCATGCTGTTTGACGAAGATTGCCCGCCCACCCCCGCCTCGCAAGCCCTGCGGGCCTGGCACGCCACGCTGATCGAGGCCACGCGCAGCGGCGTGCGGCCCGACCAGGGCGTGTTCACCCAAGCCATGCCCCCGCTGGCGGCCAGCGCACGCGCGCATGACTTCCGCGCGGCAGAGTGGGAGGTTGTCAACATTGACGGAGAGATTCACGCCCGGGAACAGGACCACTGGAGCGCCCGGGCGTTCTTCTCGCCTGAACAGACCCATTGCGCGCTGCTGTTTGCGGGCGACATTGCTGAATGGCTCAGCGGCACGGTGGTCTGGGTAGACGGTGAATCAGTGCCCGTGCCGCGCGCGGTGGATGGCGGCAGCCGCCTGGATGACTGGGGCGAGTGGCTCAGCGAACGCTATTTTGCAGTGTGGCTGGGGGGGTTTTACCAGCACCCGCATGCCCGCATCTGCTTTGATGCCCATGGCTTGGGCAATATCCGTGGCCACTGGGTCTATGACGTGCAGACCCGCACGGCGCAGTGCATCGTCCCAGATGATGCGCAGGCTTGGGAGACACCCAGGATACAAATCGTGGGCAACGATTTGGTGATCTATGCTGACCTGGAAGACATGCGTGCAGGCCGCGAGGCCCGCCGGGTGCGGCTTTGAGCCGCAGCGCACCCTGCGGCGGCTGCGGCTGCGCTCGCTGTTGCTGAAGAGGCGCTGAGGATGCCCTGAGGGCGGCGCCTTTTCAGTCGGCCAACCGTAGAACCTGTTCAAAGCCCCTGCGCGGCAGGCACTCAAGCGGATTTGGGCGGTGTGCGGCGCAAGCAAAACTTGCCAATAGCACGGCTATCACGGGCTATCACGGACTATTGGCGGCGTGATGTGTGCAAGAAGTGGCGCCTTGCATCCCATCCCAAACCGCTTCTTGCCCACGCGCGCCGAGACTTTGAACAGGTTCTTGCGCCAGCGCACCCTCCAGCCGCAGCAGAAACAGCTTGGTCGGCAGGCCGCCGCCGAAGCCAACGAGCGCGCCGTTAGCGCCAATGACGCGGTGGCAGGGCACGATGATGGGCAGTGGATTACGGCCATTGGCGGCGCCGACGGCGCGCATGGCTTTGGGCTGGCCGATGGCGGCGGCCAGTTGCGCATAGCTGCGGGTGTGCCCGTAGGGGATGGCGCGCAGCGCCTGCCAGACGCGCTGCTGGAAGTCCGTGCCCTGCGGCGACAGCGGCAGATCGAACGCGCGGCGGCTGCCGGCGAAGTATTCGCCGAGCTGCCGGGCGGCGGCGGCCAGCAGCGGGTGCGGGCCTTGCTGCCAGACGCCATCGCGCTTGAGCGGGTGGCGGCCTTGCGGGAACTCGATGGCGTGCAGGCCCCGGTCGCTGGCGGCGATCAGCAGGCGGCCAACGGGGCTGTCGATGTGCTGATGGAAGATGGTCATGGCGGTCTTCGACCGGGGGGCTGAGGCAGGGGCTGATTTTTGCAGGCTCAATCCAGCGCAATGCCTTGTTGGCGGCTCCAGCGGCGCAGCAGGCCGGGACGGCGCTCGGGGTAGCGCTGGCCGGTGTCGGTCAGGCGCTCAACGCGGTCGGCGCGGAAGTGGCGGAAGTCCTGGCGCAGCTCGCACCAGGCGGCGATCAGCCGGGTGTGGTTGAAGAAGGCCAGGGCGAAGGGCCAGATGCGGCGCTGGCTGGGCTGGCCGTGTTCGTCGCGGTAGTCCATCAGCAGGATGTGTTCGCGGCGAATCGCCTGGCGCAGCGTGGGCAGCCACGGCGCGGGCAGCGGCGCGGCGCAGTGCGCGGGGACGAACAGGCCGCTGGTTTCCACCTCCAGCCGCAGCCCGGCGGGCAGCACGCCGGTGATGCGGTTCAGCGCGGCTTCGGCGGCGCGGGCCAGCTCCGGGTCGGCGGACTGGCTGGCGACCCAGCGCGCGCCCAGCACCAGGGCTTCCAGCTCGTCGGCGCCGAACATCAGCGGCGGCAGGGTGAAGCCCGGGCGCAGCACGTAGCCCAGGCCGGGGTCGCCTTCGATGGCCGCGCCTTGTTCGCGCAGGGTGGCGATGTCGCGGTACAGCGTGCGCAGGCTGACGCCAAGCTGCCCGGCCAAGTCTGCCCCGCTCACCGGCTGGCGGCGCTGGTGCAGCAGGTCGATCAGTTGCAGCAGGCGGTGGGCGCGGGTGGTCATGGGGTGCGGGCCGAAGCGGTGGGGGGCAGAGGGCTGGCTTATGCTTGAGATGGTGTGGTGTGGGCTTCAGGAACTGGCCGGAAAGCGGCCTTGGGTTGTTTGTTTGGTCGCAGTGAAAGCGCTGTCTTCGCCTTGGTGGAAGAACAGATGACCTGTGGCGTGGTCACCGGCGATGTTCATCCAGCCGCGACCGTTGGCAGGCTCGGTTTCGTCCCATCCTGCCCAGGAAAACTCCAGGCGCACCGTGTCACTGAGTAACTCAAAGCGTGCGTCGATATCGGCTTGCACCAAGCCAAACCGGAGTCGGCCTGTAAGATTGCCAAGGATTTCGATGCGGGCGGGGCCTTGCATGTCCAAGTATTCAGAGTCCCATACGGGCATGTTGGTGATGCGCCAGATGCCCATGGCATTTTGGGGCAGTTGCTTCATTGCGGCTCGTTGCATTGGTGCCAGATCTCAAGTGGGTGAAGTGATTGTTGCCCGCTGATACTTGGCTGGCTGGCTGCTTGTGGGTGGGTGTCACATTGGCGATTCCAGCTTTTCAGGCCGTGCGCCAGAGAACCTGTAGGATTTTGTGCAGTTCCTGTTTCGGCTTCGGGCTTGAGGCGCGATTTTGATGTGGGCATGCTGTTGATTGGCGCGGCAAAAGGCGCGTCGCGTACCGTTGGGTTTACATGCGGCAGGCAGCATGCTGGGCAGAGTCGGTGATGCGGGCCTCTCTTGCCCGACAAACTCTTTGCCCTTTCAGCATGGCACGCTGCCATGTGCATATTCACCATGAAGGAGACCATCATGCACAGGAAAACCCCATCCAGGCGTCAGTTTGTCAAGGCCGCTGGCGCTCTGTCTGCTGCCGCAATGGCCGGGCTTTATGGCACGAGTGCGCATGCTGCACAGTACAAACTGCGCTATGCCAACAACTTGCCTGCCAATCACCCGATGAATGTGCAAGCGCGGCAGGCCGCGCAGGAAATCTCTAGTCGCACCGATGGTAAGGTGGAATTGCAGATTTTCCCCAATAACCAGTTGGGCAATGACACGAATACCCTGGCGCAAGTACGCTCCGGCGCGGTGGATTTTTTCACACTCTCGCCGTTGATTCTGGGCTCGCTGGTTCCGACTGCGCAGGTCAGTGGTGTGGGTTTTGCCTTTGCCGATATGGAACAGGTCTGGCGTGCCATGGATGGTGATTTGGGTGCTTATGTGCGCGAGGAAATCACACGGGCAACGCAGCTGGTGGTGTTCGAGAGCATCTGGGACAACGGTTTTCGTGTAACCACGACGGGACGCACGCCCATTAGCAAGCCTGAAGACATGCGTGGGCTGAAGCTGCGCATTCCGCCAGGTCCGTTGTGGGTATCGATGTTTGGAATTCTTGGGGCGGCCCCAGTGACGATGAATTTCGCCGAGGTTTATTCGGCATTGCAGACCCGTGTGGTCGATGGCCAGGAGAATCCGCTGGTGCTGATTCATACGGCCAAGCTGTATGAAGTGCAGAAGCATTTGGCGTTGACCAACCATATGTGGGATGGATTCTGGTTCCTGGCCAACAAGCGATCTTTCGAACGCTTGCCCGAGGACTTACGGGAAATTGTGCGTGATTGCATCAATCAGGCGGCATTGCGCCAGCGCGAAGGAGTGGCGCAGTTGAACAAGACTGCACGCCAGGAGCTTGAGGCTGCTGGCATGCAAATCAATGAGGTCGATACGCAGGCGTTCAGGGCGCATCTGCGCAATGGCGGTTTTTACCAGGAGTGGCGCAAAAAGCTTGGGGACAAGGCCTGGGCCTTGCTTGAGTCGTATTCAGGACAGCTTGCTTGAATCCAGGACGGGGGAGTCTATGGGGCGCGCGTTGCATGTTTTGTACCAGCTCGACGACTGGGTGTTTGCCTGCGAGCGCTGGGTGTTGGCAATGATCAATGCTGCTTTGGTGCTGTTCATCGTCATCGGGGTAGGGTTTCGCTATGGCCTGAATCGGCCGATGGTCTGGGGCGAGGAGCTGATGATCGGCCTGTTCGTCTGGCTGGTTTTCGTCGGCGCCAGTGCGGCCATGCGCACATGCAGCCATATTAGGCTGGATGTGCTCGGCGGGCTTGCTGCCAAGGCATGGCTGCGTTGGCTGGCGCCTGCGACGGTGCTGCTGGCACTGGGCATTCTGGCTGTTTTGGTCTACACCAGCATGGAATACGTCGGGTATGAGCGGCTGGCTTACAGCCCGACGTTGAACATTTCGCGCGCTTGGTTTGTTGCGGCCATGCCCGTGGGCTTTGCGTGCATGATGCTGCATTTGCTGCGGCGCTGGATCCAATGGGGAGCGGTGCAGGGCTTTCAGGGTCTGGCACCGCAGGTCACGCAGGCTGCGGGCCAAAGCGCAGCGGTACCGGAGGATCAACGGTCATGATGGTGCTGTTGCTGAGCTTTGCCGCATTACTGGTGCTGGGGCTGCCCATTGCGTTGGCGATGCTGGGCGCATCGTTGCTGGTCATTTTCATTCAGGACATCCCGCTGACGATCGTGGTGCAGCGTATCGAGTCGGGCGTGCAGTCTTTTCCCTTGTTGGCGGTCTTGCTGTTCACGCTGGCTGGCGCGTTGATGAACGAGTCGGGCATCAGCCAGCGCTTGTTTTCCTTCACACGCAGCTTCGTGGGGCACATTCGTGGTGGCCTGGCGCAGACGGCGGTGGTGGGCAATGTGTTCCTCTCCGGGGTGTCGGGCTCTTCAGTGGCCGATTGTGCGGCCACCACCAAAGTGTTTGTGCCCCAACTGGTGCAGGCAGGCTATGACCGGGGCTTTGGTGCCGCCATCTGTGCATCGTGCGCAACCCTGGCTCCAATCATCCCGCCCTCCATCTTGATGGTGATCTACGCCTGGCAGGCCAATGTGTCATTGGGCAGCCTGTTCTGGGCCGGGATCGTGCCCGGCTTGTTAATGGCGCTGGTGTTGGTGGCTGTGACGGCGTGGGTGGCCTGGCGGCGTGGCTATCCCAAGGATGGAGCCTTTGTGGCCGCCAGAGTCTGGCAAGAGTTCAAGGGCGCCGCCTGGGCCTTGTTGATGCCCGTACTGATTCTGCTGGGTTTTCGCATGGGGGTGTTCACCGCCACCGAGATCGCCGGCGTGATTGCCGCCTATGCGCTGTTCGTTGGCCTGTTCGTTTACCGGACGCTGAGATGCTCGGTCTTGCCTCAAGTGCTGTTCCAGGCTGCCAAGGACACGGCGGTGATTCTGATGATTGTGGGTGCGGCAGCGCCGTTTTCATGGATTCTGGGTGTCGAGCAAGCGCCGCAGGCAATCGCCCAGGCATTGCAAGCGACCAGCTCAAGCCCGTGGGTGATTTTGCTGTTGCTCAATGTGGCATTGCTGTTCATCGGCCTGTTCATGGAGACGCTGGCATTGATGATCATCCTCGTGCCGATCCTGGCGCCTGTGCTGGAAAGCTATGGCGTGAACATGGTGCATTTCGGCATCGTGCTATTGGTGAACCTGACGATTGGCCAATTGACTCCGCCCATCGGTGTGCTGCTGTTCGTTTCCAGCTCGGTGGCGGGGGAGCGGCTGAGCGTCATGATTCGGCAAGTGCTGCCTTATGTTGGTGCACTTTTACTGGTATTGCTGCTGTTGACCTTCGTGCCGTCACTGTCATTGTGGCTGCCGGCGATGGTGCAGTAAGGCTAGGGGTCGTTGAGATTGAGTGTTGCGGCGGTGTTTTCGGTCAAAACTGCGCAGCAGCCGTGTTGAAAACGCTTGCAAGGTATCCAGGCCTTGCGCGCGTTTTCGCCTTGCATCTGCGACTTTTGCCCCGCAAAACCGCTTCACAAACCCAATCTCAACAACCCCTAAAACGCGGACTCCGAGGAGATGGACATGGACAAGGTATGCATTGTCACCGGCGCGGCATCGGGTATTGGACGCAGTGTGCTGGAGGGCTTGGTGCAAAGAGGCTGGCATGTCGCGGGTGTCGATGCCAATGCAGGGGCGGTGGAGCAGCTCGGGCAGGATTGGCAGGCGCAGCAGCAGCGACTCATGCTGCAAGCTCTTGATGTCACAGACGAGGCGGCTGTGGCCGATTTCGTAGGAGCAGTCGCGAAGCGGTGGGGGCGCATTGATGGTCTCGTCAACTCGGCAGGTATTGCACGGGAGAGAGACTTTTTCGAAACCACCGCAGAGGACTTCGAGCAAATTTTGCGCGTCAACGTGACAGGCTCTTTTTTGGTCGCACGAGAGACAGGGCGCGTCATGGCGCAACAGAAAAGCGGTGCCATCGTCAATCTGGCTTCGGTCTCGGGGATTCGTGGCAATTGGGGACGCAGCGCCTACGGCGCCTCCAAGGGCGCGGTGGTGGTCTTGACCCAGGTCATGGCCGTTGAGTTGGCGCCGCATGGCATCCGTGTCAATGCCGTGGCTCCCGGCCCAGTCGAGACACCGCTGGTGCAGCAGTTGCACTCGAAGCAAACGCGACACCTCTGGCAAGAGCGTGTGCCCTTGCACCGTTACAGCCGCGCCGATGAAATTGCAGCCCCCATCCTGTTTCTGCTCGATGACCAGGCCAGTGCTTATGTCACGGGCCAGGTCCTGGCCGTTGACGGTGGATTTTGTGCTGCAGGCCTTCTGCGTCGGCCCGGCTGAGTGCCTGTGACGGCAGCGGCAGCGTAATCCCCCGAGCCTTTGTAGCAGGTTCGCACCGAGATCGTGGCTGGCGCTGAAACTTTGGGGCCTGTTGGATACGTAGTTTCTGGCCCGCACCGCTGCGGCACAATGGCCGGCTTTGCGTTGGCGCGGTGTGTGGCGCTGGCGCGGTCTGGATGCGGGTGGCTTTGAATGAACGACGACCAGTTGCTGCGCTATGCGCGGCACATTCTGCTCGATGAGATCGACATTGCGGGCCAGCAGCGTCTGCTGCAGGCCACGGCGCTGGTGGTGGGCTGCGGGGGGCTGGGCCATGCGGCGGCGGCGTATCTGGCGGCGGCGGGGGTCGGGCGGCTGTGGTTGGCCGATGACGATGTGGTGGAGGCCTCGAACTTGCAGCGCCAGGTGTTTTTCACGCCCGGCGATCTGGGCCAGCCCAAGGCGCAGGTGCTGGCGCGGCGCCTGGCGGCGCAGAACCCGGACATTGCCGCGCGCGCGCTGGTGCAGCGGCTCGATGGGCCGATGCTGCAGCAGTTGCTGGGCGATTGCGATGTGGTGCTCGATTGCTGCGACAACTTTGCCACGCGTCATGCCATCAACCAGGCCAGCGTGGCCACGCGCACGCCGCTGGTGTTGGGGGCGGCCACGCGCTTTGAGGGGCAGCTGAGCGTGTTCGACCCGCGCCGCTGCGATTCGCCGTGCTATGCCTGCTTGTTCCCGCCGGGGCAGGCGGGCGATGGGGCCTGTGCGGTGTTTGGCGTGTTCGCGCCGCTGGTGGGCATGGTGGGCACGGCGCAGGCCAGCGAGGCGCTGAAGCTGTTGCTGGGCCTGGGCGCTGCGCCGTGCGGGCAGCTGCTGCTGTTCAATGCGCTGGCGCCTGCGCCGCAGGCCTGGGCCCTGGCGCGCGATCCGCATTGCGCCGTCTGCGGTGCGGCACAGGGCAGCGACAGGCCCTGAGCAGGCGCTCAGCCTTTCTGCGGGCGCTGCCAGGGCCCGCTTTTGCCGCCTTCCTTGCTGAGCAGGCCGATGTGCTCGATTTCCATGCCCTTGTCCAGGGCCTTGAGCATGTCGTAGATGGTCAGCAGGCCGATGGCCGCGCCGGTCAGGGCTTCCATTTCCACGCCAGTCTGGCCCAGCGTCTGCGCGCAGACTTCGATGTGCACGCGCAGCGCGGCGGCATCGAGGCGGAAGTCCACGCGCAAATGGCTCAGTGGCAGTGGATGGCTCAGCGGGATCAGGCCGCTGGTTTGCTTGGCGCCCTGGATGGCGGCAATGCGGGCCACGCCCAGCACGTCGCCCTTGGGGCTGCGCCCGGCGGCAGGCTCTTGCAGCGCGGCAAAGCCGGCGGCCGAGAGCCGGATGCTGCCGCAGGCCACGGCTTTGCGCTGTGTGGCGGGCTTGGCGCCAACGTCCACCATCCAGGCCTGGCCTTGGGCGTCGAAGTGGCTGAGGCCGGCGGCGCTGGCCTGGCTGTCATGGTGTTGTTCGGGGGGATTGGGCATGGGGCCGCATGGTAGCGGCAAATGGGGCGCAGCAGGGGCCGCGGCGGAGGTGGCGCTTGCGTCGCATGCGCTATGTCTTTGTGTATATTTCGCGGCCTGCGCCAACCGCTCTTGCCGAGCCGGTGTTGGCGCGTTTGTTTCACTCATGATGGGAGCATTGCCATGCACAAGCGGTTTTCTGTTTTTCTGCGGCCCCTGGCCGCTGCGGTGTTGGCGCTGGGCGCACACGCGGCCTGGGCCGAGACGATCACGGTCTCGGCTGCGGCCAGCCTGGCCGATGCCTTCAAGGTCATCGCCCAGCAGTACGAGCAGCGCCATCCGGGCGACAAGGTGGAGCTGAACTTCGCTGGCTCGGGCGCGCTGCTGCAGCAAATCGACAAGGGCGCGCCGGTGGACGTGTTCGCCAGCGCCGACCAGAAAACCATGCAAATGGCCGAGGAGAAGGGCCTGGTCGAGCAGGGCAAGAGCCAGGAGTTCGCGCGCAACAGCCTGGTGCTGATCCAGCCCAAGGACAGCAGCGTGGCGCTGGCCGATGTGGACGGCCTGCGCGCCGATGGCATTGCGCGCATTGCCATCGGCAACCCCGACAGCGTGCCCGTGGGCCGCTACACCAAGGCCACGCTGGAGGCCGGCGGCCAGTGGGAGGCGTTGCAGCCCAAGCTGATCCTGGCGCAGAACGTGCGCCAGGCGCTGGACTACGTGGCGCGCGCTGAGGTCGATGCCGGCTTCGTCTATGGCACGGATGCGGCGCTGATGGCCGACAAGGTCAAGGTGGCCGGCACGGTGCCCACGCAAAAGCCGGTGGTCTATCCCATCGCCGTGTTGAAGAAGGCGCCGCAGCCCGAGGCGGCGCAGCGCTTCATGGCCCTGGTGCTCTCGCCCGATGGGCAAAAGGTGCTGGCGCAATTTGGCTT
>JAUMYI010000062.1:10179-12108 GCA_030528705.1 Comamonadaceae bacterium
GATGCCGCAGCGGTCATCGTGCCGCTGCTGCTGTCGCTGAAGGTGGCGTTCTGGGCCACCTGTGTCAGCGGCCTGCTGGGGGTCATCGTCGGCCTGTATCTGGCGCGCAGCCGCTGCTGGCTGCGCAATGTGCTCGACACCGTGTTCACGCTGCCCATGGTGCTGCCGCCGACGGTGATGGGCTATTACCTGCTGGTGCTGTTTGGCAGCAAGGGCTGGCTGGGCGCTTGGCTCAAGGACAGCCTGGGCATCAGCCTGATCTTCAGCTGGCAGGGCGCGGTCGTGGCCGCGGCCGTGGTCAGCTTTCCGCTGGTGTTCAAGCCTGCGCGCGCGGCGTTCGAATCCGTCGATGCGCAACTGGAGCAGGCCGGGCGCGTGCTGGGCGTGAGCGAATGGGGCATCGTGCTGCGCATCAGCCTGCCGCTGGCCTGGCGCGGCATCATGGCCGGCATGGTGCTGGGCTTTGTGCGTGCGCTGGGCGAATTCGGCGCCACGCTGATGATTGCCGGCAGCATCCCGGGCAAGACGCAAACCCTGTCGATCGCCATTTACGAGGCCGTGCAGGCCGGGCGCGATGGCACGGCCACGCTGCTGGCGCTGGTGATCTCCAGTGTGTGCGTGGGCATGCTGCTGCTGGCCACCTGGATTACCCCCAAGCGGCAGGAGGCCCGCGGAGCATGAACAGCGCCACCTTCGCACAGGCTGCCGGGGCCGCGCCGCAGGCCGCAGCAGGGCAGGGCGCGCAGCCCTGGTGCGACATCGACGTGCGCAAGCGCCTGCAATCGGCCGAGCGCGTTTTCGAGCTGGACGTGCAATTGCGCGCCAGCCACCCGCGCATCGTGCTGATGGGCCCCTCGGGCATCGGCAAGACCCTGGTGCTGCAGGCCATGGCCGGCTTGCTGCGCCCCGATGCCGGGCACGTGCGCATCGGCGGCCAGAGCTTCTACGACGATCAAAGCGGCCTGCACGTGGCGCCGCAGCAGCGGCGCATGGGCTTTTTGTTCCAGAACTACGCGCTGCTGCCGCATCTGACGGCGCTGGGCAACGTCGGCTTTGGCCTGCGCCGTGGCGCCTGGGGGTTTTTGTCGCGCGCGCACAGGGACGAGGCCATGCACTGGCTGGAACGCTTTCAGGTTGCGCACCTGGCAAGGCAGTATCCGCACACGCTCTCGGGCGGCCAGCAACAGCGCGTGGCGCTGGCGCGGCTGGCCATTCTCAAGCCCCGGGCATTGTTGCTGGATGAGCCATTCTCGGCGCTCGATCCGCAACTGCGCCAGGACATGCGCGAGCAGGTGCTGGCGCTGCTGAAGCAACTGGGCATCCCGCTGATGCTGATCTCGCACGACGAGCGCGACCACCAGGCCTTTGACGCCCAACTGCTGCGCCTGGCCCAGGCCGATGACGGCCGCACCGTGCTGCTGCCTTCAGACTCTGAATGAGCGCCCAGCGCCTGTTGGCGCTGGGATGTGGGCAGAGACCGCCCCCGGCATTCATCCCCGCTTGCCTTGCGGGGCGTTGGGCGAGAGCGGGGGGCAGGCCTTGAACAGGCGCTCAGGCCGTGGGCAGCTTGTAGCCCACCAGTTGCTCGCGGATTTTGGTCTTGAGCATCTTGCCAGTGGCGCCCAGCGGGATGCTGTCAACGAACACCACGTCATCGGGGATTTGCCACTTGGCCAGCTTGCCCTCGTAGAACTTCAGCAGCTCCTCCTTGCTCACTTGCTGCTCGGGCTTGAGGGCCACGACGACGATGGGGCGCTCGTCCCACTTGGGGTGCGGCATGCCGATGGAGGCGGCCATGGCCACGGCCGGGTGGGCCATGGCGATGTTCTCGATGTCGATGGAGCTGATCCACTCGCCGCCGGACTTGATCACGTCCTTGCTGCGGTCGGTGATCTGCATGAAGCCGTCGGCGTCGATGGTGGCCACGTC
>JAUMYI010000063.1 GCA_030528705.1 Comamonadaceae bacterium
GCTGATGCTCAGGTGCATGGACAGGTGCAGAAAAGGGTTGCTGCGTCCATCACGGGCGAGGTCGTAGTGGCGCGCAATGGCGGCCTCGACGTCGGCCAGGTCGGCGTGGTACTCGGGATGCTCGGCAATCCACAGCGCGGCCAAGGTTTCGATGGCCTGCAAGGGCTCCCCGGCCTGGCTTTTGGCATAGACGTCGCAGAAAAAGCGGCGCACCTGCTCCTGCGTGGGGGCGAACAGCATGGCAGCGGCGCTCAGCTTTGCATTTGCATCGCGTCCGCATACTGGCCCACCAGGGCCAGCAATTCAGCATCCGAATAGGGCTTGCCCAGGTAGTGGTTGGCGCCCAGTTCAGTGGCGTGTTCGCGGTGCTTTTGCGCCGTGCGCGAGGTGATGATGATGACGGGCAGGTCGGCGATGCGTGCATCGGCACGGATGTGGCCCAGCAGCTCGAAGCCGTCCATCTGCGGCATTTCGATGTCCGACAGCACGACCACGGGCCGCTCGCCTTGCAGCATTTCCAGAGCTTGCGCGCCATTGGCGGCCAGGGCCACGCGATAGCCTTCGCGCTTGAGCAGACGTTGGGTGACGCGGCGCACCGTGATGGAGTCGTCCACCACCAGCACCAGCGGGGTTTGCGCCTCGCCATCTTGCTCGCTGTGTAGCAGGCCAGCGCCTGCCAATTGCTGCTCGGCGGCTTGCGCATTCTCGCGCTGCAAGGCTTGCGCAGCAGCGCCGTACACGCTGGCCAAGGCGATGAAGTTGTAGATCAGCAGCACAGCCCCCGAGGCCAGCACCGACATGCCGGCCAGACCGGGCAGGGCCGAGAGCTGCGGCCCCAGGTTCTTCACCACCACTTCCTGGTTGCCCAACACCTCGTCCACGTGCACGGCCACCACCTGCGCGGCACTGCGCACCAGCACGACTGGGTAGACCTTGTTGTCCAGCTCCTTGGAGCGCGGGCTGTAATGCAGCATGGCGCCAGACCAATAGAACTGCACGCGCTTGCCATCGATTTCGATCTTGCCGCGCTGGTAGCCGCGCATCAGCTCGTCATGGCGCACGCGCTCAATGCCATCGACCAAGTTGGCCGGCATGCCCACCGTCATCGTGCCTGCGCGCACCAGCATGACCTGGGTGACGGCAGTGGTCAGCGGCATGATCAGGCGGAAGGTCGTGCCCTGGCCTTGTTCGGTGCTGGTTTCGATGCGGCCGCCCAAGGCGCTGACATCCACGCGCACAACGTCCATGCCGATGCCTCGGCCAGAAATGCCCGTGAGCTCTTGTGCGGTGGTCAGGCCGGGCATGAAGATCAAACCGGCAATCTCCTTGTCCGAAATGATCTGGCCCTTGCCCAGCAGGCCCCGCTCGATGGCCTTGCGCTGAATGGCTTTCAGATCCAGGCCTGCGCCATCGTCCTTGAACGTGATGGCCACGTCATTGCCTTCGTGGCTGACCGTCAGGGTCACGCGCCCCATGCGCGCCTTGCCGCGCTGCTCGCGCTCGGCCGGGGCCTCGATGCCGTGGTCCACACAGTTGCGCAGAATGTGTTCGAAGCTGCCCATCATGCGCTCGAGCAGCACGCGGTCCATTTCGATGGAGCCGTTTTCAATCACCAGCTCAGCCTGTTTGCCAGTGTCGGCGCTGGCTTGGCGCACCACGGCGTGCAGGCGCTCGGCCACGCTGTCGAACTCCACCATGCGCGTGTGCAGCAAGTCGCGCTGCAGCTCGCGGCCTTTGCGCTCTTGCGCCACCAGGTCATCCTCCGTGCCGACCATGGCCGCTTGCAAGGTGCGCTGCACGGTGGCCACGTCGTTGACGGTCTCGGCCATCATGCGCGTGAGCTCCTGCACGCGGGTGAAGCGGTCGAGCTCCAGCGGATCAAAGTTGGCGCTTTCCTTACCCAGCGCCAGGCGCGATTGCATTTGCGATTCGGTCTGGCCTTCGAGCTCGCGCAACTGCTGGCGCAGGCGATCGAGGTCCACCGTCATGCCCTCCAGCGCAGCATTGAGCTGGCGCAGGCGCGATTCCGCCCGGCTGCGCGAGATCTGGATTTCACCGGCCTGGTTGATGAGGCGATCAATGTGCGTGCTGCGCACGCGCACCAGCTGATGGCGCTTGGTGTTGGGCTGTATGGCCAGCGGCGTAGGCCCTGGCAAGCGATCGCCAAAGGAGGCGCCCAGCGTCAGCGCATAGGGCGCTGCCAAACGGCCTGCGGCAGCGGGCTCGCCCGCCACGGCTGGCTGCCCCTTGGCTGGTGCTGCCTTGCCATGCGGCTGGCTCGCTGGCGGCGCAGCCAGCGCGCCATGTTCCGAAGCCTGCCATGAGGGGATTGCCGGGCTTTGAGGATCGGCGATGCGGTGTTCCGGCCCGGTCACATCCTCGACCTTGCCAGCCGTGGGCTGCGCTGGCTGGGCTGGCACGGGTGCGGCAACGCCATGCAACTGGCCGCTGGCGGCTTGGCGCAGCAAATCAAATGCAGCCTGCAGTTCATCGTAGCGCGCCAGCAGCGCGACGATGGCCTCAGCACTCTCGGCGCGCGCTTCCAGCACTTCAATTTCCGACTCGAAGCGGTGCGCCATTTCACCGATCTGGCGCGCACCGGCCAGGCGTGAGCTGCCCTTGAGGGTGTGCAGCACGCGCAGGGCCTCGCTGCGCGCCTCGAACGATTGCGGCTCCCCCGACCAGCGGCGCAACGCACCGATCAGGCGCGGCAGCAGCTCGATGGCCTCTTCTTCAAAAATCGGGAACAGATCGGGATCCACCCGATCGGTCGCAGGCGCCTCAACCGGCTGTGGCTCAGGCGGCGTGGCCACCAGCTCAGGCGCCGGCGCCGAGGCCAGTACCGTTCGGGTCGAGTCGCCACTGCGTTCCAATTCATCGAGGCGCTCGAACTCCTGCGGCGCAATCGTGCCATTGCCTACGCCCGCAGCAATTTCATCGAGCGCGACCTGCACGGCCTGCAAGCTGTTGGAGAGCACACTGCGCACCCATTCCGGATTGGGGGCGCCATGCACGCTCAACTGGGCCAGATGCGTCGCAATCTGCTGCAACAACTGGCCAAAGCTGGCGTCGGTCTTAAACAGTGAACCCGTGGCCGCCAGGCGGTTGCCTTTGCCCACCACGCGCGGCGACAGCAGGTGCTGCCCTGGATGGCTGGCCCAGGCGCTCAGCTCCGCATCCAACTCCTGGGTCAGTTGCAGGGCCTGCAGCATCCAATGCGTGGCCTCGTTTTGCTGGCCCAAGTCGATGTATTCCTTGGCGGTGCGGGCCATTTGCTGCACCGAAGCGGTGGGCGCCGCAGCGGGCAGGCCTGCCTCCTGGCTTTCTTCAAGCGCGTCGGATTCGCCCTGCAGCTGCAGCATGGGCTGCGCCGGCTCCAGCTGCGGCAGATCCTGCATGGAGGTGACCAGGGCATCCAGATCACTCAGCAATGCGGCATCGCCACTGAAGTCAATGTGCTGCACGTGGCCATCGGCCTTCTCATCGGCCAAATTCCGCTCGTTCTGCGCGGGATCGACGATTTCCGTGTCCTTGAAGCCGATGCCCCAACGCTCGGCGTCCTCCTGCGAGACGGAAATGCTGCTGTCGAGCTCATCGAGCAGGGTTTCCGTGGCCTGCAAATCACCAGGCGGCTGTTTCTCCTCCAGGCCGGCGTCGCTGCTGTCGGCCACGGGCTCGGCAGCCGGGGCTTGCCAGTCCAGCGGCGCATCGAACACCATGCTGGCCAACGATTCCGCCTGCACCTCATCGGGGATTTCCAGCTCTGGCGTGTCTACCGCCTGTTGCATGCCCTGCGGCGCGTCCTGTTGTGCCAGGGCTGCGAGCGGGGCGTCGTCGTCCTGGGCCAGCAAATCCTGCCCCAGTTGCTGCAGCTGTTGCAGTGGCTGCTCGGCTTTTTCCTCTGCAAGTTCCGGCAAGCCTTGCCGACTTGTTTCGCCGCCAAGCTGCTCCAGCGATGCTTCGTCGGCATCCCATGCACGCGCTTGCGGCTGCTCCTGCTCCACGCCGTCCAAAGCCATGATGGCATTGACCAAGTGGCTGTCGTCCTCGGCGTTGAAGTCCGGCGCAGCGATAGCTTGCACGGCTTGGGCCTCTGGCTCAGACTTGGGCTCCAGCGAGGCCCAGTCCTTGTCCAGCTCCATGAAGGCCTCAGCCAGGCGGGAGTCGCTGACATCCTCGCTCACGGCAAGCTCTTGATCTGCCTGGGCTTGAGATGCCTGCGCCTCGTCTGCCACCGGGCTGGCCTCGATGGGCTGCAGCTCGGATTGCAGGCCCGATGTCCAGTCGCTGTCTTCGGCGCCGGCCTCTGCGGGCGATGGGGCCTGGGCGCCATCCTGGGTACTGGCGCTGCCAACAGCACTGGCGGCAGCATCGTCGAAAGGCTCCAGATCCTGCGCCAGCGCATCCAGATTCCACTCCAGGCTCTTGGCGTCGGGCGTCGGGCTGTGCTCTTGCGCTGCCTCCAGGGCCGGTGCCGCCTCTGCTGGCTCGGCCATGTCCAGGGCTTCGGGCAAGCCCACATCCGGCTGCGCCAGCGCCGCCTCAGGCTCGGCCGGCTCAGAGGCAGGCAGCGCCTGGGCCTGCGCAACATCCTTTTGCGCAAGGCCGCCGTGCTGCAACGGCACGTAAGTGCCTGCGCTGCGCATGGCCTGGGCCGATTGCTCAAATGCCGCCGAATGCCATGCCGAGGTGTCGCCGCGCGCGGCGATGGCCTGCACCCACTGGGCCATGATTTCCAATGCCTCGGAGCAGAGCTGGTGCAGAGCCGGATTAAAGGGCTTTTGCTCGGCCAGCCAGCCGTTCATGACTTGCTCCATGGCCCAGGCGGCTTCGCCAAATGTCTCCAGCCCGACCATGCGCGAGCTGCCTTTGAGGGTGTGGAAGGCCCGGCGCAGAATGGTTTGCTGCTCCACGTCCTGCGGCGCATTGGCCAACTGCGCCAGCGATTGGCGGCCGTTGTCCAGCACCTCGTGCGCTTCTTCCAGGAACACGTCCAGCAGCTCGTCGTCAATGGCGTTGTCCGGCTGCGCCTGGGCCTGCTCTGCCGGGGCAGCGCCCAGCTCCTCCAGCGGCGCTTCCGTCAGCGGCGCTGGCTGCTGGGGCGCAGCCGGCACCGCCTCGGGCGCATCATCGGGCAGGCTCGGGGCCAGCTCTGTGGGATTGGCAAAGGCATCGCGCGTGTCCAGCACGGTGTCCGGGCCGGACGAGGGCCCTTGCACCAGATCCTCTTGCGGGGCGTCGGCCTCAGTGGCCACGGTGCCAGCGGCCGCCGCGGCATGGGCCGATTCCTGCACGTGCTCAAAAATGTCGCGCCCGCCGATTTCGTACACCTTGAGCCGCCCCATGAGCGGTTGCAGGCGCTGGGCCTTTTCGTCAAAGACGAACAACTCCTTGGCCAGCGTGGGCTGATAGGCCAGCATGTCCACCTGCAGGCTCAAGGCCCCCAGATTGCTGCCGATTTTTTCAAAGCGCTCATCGGCTGCGCTCAGCGCAGGCGCGCCCTCTTGCTCTGTCGCTTCGATCAGTTGCTGGATGTCCTTGTTGATCTGCTGGATGGCCTTGGTCGCTGGCGTCAGCCCCAGCACGGCCAGCACCCCACGGGCGCGCGACAGAATGCCTGGCGCATCCTTGAGCGGAGTGGTGTTGCCGGGCTCGCGGAAGAATTGATCAATGTAGTTTTCGGCTTCCGTCAAGTGCGCGCGCAACTCGCCTACGACGCTGCCAATGGTTTCGCCATCGCTGACGCGCGTGTACAAGTCCTCCATCCACGCCGGCAGTGGCTCGCTGTGGCCCTGGCTGGCCGCATTGCGCAGCCGCTGCGTCAGCTCCTGCATGCGTTCGGGCAGTTGCGTGGCGCGAATGCGCACGTCCTCCAGCATGGCCTGCAGGTAGAGGATGGTCGTGGCCACCTCCATGGCCAGCTCCGGCGCCGGCTTGCGTT
This sequence comes from Comamonadaceae bacterium, assembly GCA_030528705.1. Classification (GTDB taxonomy): domain Bacteria; phylum Pseudomonadota; class Gammaproteobacteria; order Burkholderiales; family Burkholderiaceae_C; genus Lampropedia. The sequence continues at coordinate 5,942 of JAUMYI010000063.1, forward strand.
GTTTGGCGATCAGCGCCGCAACGATTTGCTGCAGCGTCTGCAACAGGCCCGACATCTCCGGCAGGTGCTCCAGCATCTGCTGGCTGAAGGCCTGCAAATGGGCCGCCGTGGCCTGCAAGGGGTTGTCCCCGCCTTCGACTACGGCGCTCCAGTCCTCGGCCAGTGCCTTGAGCTGCTGCACCAGATCCTTTTTCTGTTGCGGCGACAGCAGGCTGAAGACGTTGTTGGCGTAATCCACGTGCTGCTGCTCAGCCAGCCCGAAGGCCTCGCGCACGGCATACAGCACCGGGGATTTGTCCTGCTGCACGTTCTGCGCCTGGGCGCAGAAGAACAGCAAATCCTGCATCCAGCGCGCCGTAATCTGGGTATCGCCTTTGCTGGCCAGCGAGGCATATTGCACCAGCACCCGGGTGGCTGCGCGGCGCACGTAAACGTCGTTGTTGATCAGGCGCTGCTCCAGCCCCTCGAAAAAGCCTGCGGCCACCTTCCAGAAAGTGCGCTCACGAAAATCGTGGTTGTTGGCCGCCAACCCCAGGCACAGCTGCACCAGGTCATGGCCGCTTTGCCGCAGGCGCTGGTTCTGCACCAGCGACAAGATGGCGCGATCCAGGCGCTGGCGTACCTGCGCGCTGGGCTCAATGGCTTTGGCTGGCAAAGGCAGCTCCGGCTCACGCAAGTCCCCCTCCAGATGCCACAGGTCGGCCGGGCTGGCAGGCGGCTTGGCCGCAGTGAGGGCATGCACATCGCGATAGGCCGGAAACAGCAACACGGGCGAGAGGCTGGCATCGAGCAGCAGGCTCTCCAGGTACTCCCCCACGGCCATGCCCGCGCGGTGCAGTGCGGCCACGGCCTGCGGCGAGCACGCCTCGGGGCGCTGCACCATTTTTGCCACGGCGTATTCGCACTGGCGCAAAACGAACGCGGGAATGAAGGCGCCCACCATTTCCAGGGCGCCACAGCTTTGGTGAATCAGATTTTTGGCCTGCGCCAGATCGCCGGCCTGCTCGGCCAGGGCTTCGCTCTGCGCCGGATCGCCCACGCGCGTTGCAAAGCCCTGCAGGTATTCAATGGCCTGCCCATATGTTTGACGCAGCTCCGTCAGCACCCACGCCAATGGTCCCAGATCCTGCCCTTTGATGGCGGTATCGCTGTGTTGCGTTGTCGTGTTCATGGTCTGTCCCTAAATACTGATCTGCTATGCGGCCTGCGGCGCACAGCCGCGTCATGGCGCCGCATCAGCCCGGAGCCACTACCCTTGGCGGCGGCGTTCCGGCTCCCTCCAGTCCGCTGTGGCAAGTGTGGCGTCAACACGGATGCAACCTGTACACAGCATTTTTGCCGAGATGGCCAAGGCTTATTGAATCTTGAAGCGCGCAATGGACTGCAGCAGCTCCTGCGCCGTGTGCGCCAGCGCCCGCACCTGCTGCGCCGTAGAGCGCGTACCGTCACTGGTTTGCTCCGTCACGGCCAGAATGTGCTGGATGTTCTCTGTCACCTGGTTGGCCAGCGCCGCCTCTTGCAAGGCCGCGCTGGAGATTTCCTCCACCTTCATGGACAGCTGGCGCGAAACCTCGTCGATGGCCGTGAGCTGGGTGCCTGCACGGTCGGCCAGCATGGCCCCTTCGACCACCCCTTGCGTGGAACGCTCCATGGCCGCCACCGCATCCTGGGTGTCGCTCTGGATGGTGTGCACCAGCTCGGCGATCTTGCGCGTCGCATCGGCAGAGCGTTCGGCCAGACGCTGCACTTCTTCGGCCACGATTGAGAAGCCGCGCCCGGCCTCGCCAGCCGAGGCAGCCTGAATGGCCGCATTGAGCGCCAGCACGTTGGTCTGCTCGGTAATGTCGGAGATCAGCTCAATGATCTCGCTGATCTCTTGCGAGGACTCGCCCAGGCGCTTGATGCGCTTGGAGGATTCCTGAATCTGCGCGCGGATGGCATTCATACCGGTGATCGAGTCCTGCACGGCACGCAGGCCCGATTCCGCCGCATTGCGCGACTGCAACGCCACCTGAGCCGAGTCCTGCGCATTGCCCGAGATGGTGTTGATGCGCTGCGCCATCTCCAGCACGGCGCGCCCGGTTTCGCGGATTTCGCGCAGCTGCTCGGTCGAGGCGGCCAGCAGCTCGGTCGACGTGGCGTCCACCGACAGCGTCGTCTTGGTCACCTTGTCGGCCGACTGGTGCACGTTCTGCACCAGGTGGCGCAGCTCTTCGATGGTGTAGTTCACCGAGTCGGCAATGGCCCCGGTGATGTCCTCGGTCACCGTGGCCTCCTGCGTCAAGTCGCCCTCGGCCACCAGCAGCAGCTCATTCATCAGGCGCAAAATCGCCGCCTGGTTGGCATCGTTGAGGCGCTTGGCATCTTGCTCGCTCAACAAAGTGGCCTCGTGCACGCGGGCCGCATCCAACAAGCGCCGCCGGCCTGCACGGATGTAGGCCAATGCCATGATCCAGCCGCCCAGGGCCGTCAGCACACCACCGAGCAAAATCAGCGCAATCTGCCACCACTGCAAGCCCACTTCGGCTGCCAGGCTATTTTTGATGATCTCCAGCGGTTGCAGCACCGCGTTGGACTGGTGATAGAGCTTGCGCAGCGAATCACGCGCCGAGTTCACCGCCGGCAGCGCCTCCTGCAGCGACTGCAGCGCAGTCTGGCTGTCTTGCAACTGGTAATTGAGCGTCTGCAGGATATTGCCCAGCTGCGCATTGCCTGTGACGGCACGCAACTGCTGCGCATAGCTCTCGGCCATCATCAGGCTATGGCTCAGCAGCGCAAAGTTGCCCGCATCGAGCACATCGGTGTCCTGCACATCATGCGCCGTGCCAGAAATGGCCTGCAACGCCAGCATCAACTGCTGCGCCAGCTCACGTTCGCGCAGCGGCGTTTGCCCAGACTGGGCGATGGGCAGCAGCACGCCCTGGTTGCTGGTCGATAGCTTCACCATCGAATTGAATGCCGTATCGCGCGCGCGCAGCACGGGCCGCCCTTCCTGAAGAAGCTCTGCGGAGGCGCGAATTTGCTCGCCACGCTGGGCAATGGCCGGGAAAAAAGCGTACTTGTTGGCAACCCGGCTAGCGCCCATGGTGCTGATTTGATCGGCCAGCGATTGCGCACTGTTGACTGCATCCTGCAAGGCCGATGCCTCGCCGCTCAGCGCCAGCGACGACACCATGCCCAAGCGCCTGGTCAGCTCCGTGGCGTCACTGCTGGTGCTGTACAAAGAACCCGCGCGCTGCGAATGCCAAATCCCCTGCACGACGCCCAGCACGAACAGCACGATTCCAAGGCCCAGCAGCAGGCGTGAAAACAGCAGATGGCGCGCGAGCCTGCCCTTGCCCAGCAAGGGCAGCTCGATCGTCGGATTGCCCAGCGGGCTGGTGAACTTCTTTTTCTTGGCCTTGGCCTTGGCATCGGCGCCCGTCTCGCTGCCTGCGGCCTTGGCAGCCTGCTCCTCATTGCTGGGGGCCGCCTCCATCACGGTGGAGCTCCACGCGGTTGAGGGGGCATTGGCGGTGTGCTGCTCAGCAGGCTCGCTCGTTGTTTGTTTCGTCATGGTGTCGTTGTGCTGTGCACTCAGTCAAAGGCCGATGGCAAGAAACTGGCTGTCCTGGGCCAGGCGTTGCAGATTCAGTTCCTGCCAATGTCTGCCTTCTGCATCGGCATAAATGTTGCCCAGAAACGGCGCCGCTGCGGTACTGCCTGGTGCAGGCGCGTAGGCCGCCGTGAAGTCTGTCAGGCTTTTCAAGCCGGCCATGTGATCGATCAACAAGGCAGTGTTGACTTCCAGCACCGGGTTGAGCGTCAGCAGCATGCATTGCGCCAGGGCTTGCTCGCTGCGCGCCGCCGCATCCGCGTCCAGATAGGAGGCCACATCCACCACCCCGGACAGGGAGCCGCGCCAGTTGATCACCCCGAGAAACCAGGGCTTGGTGTAGGGCACGTGTGCCGGTCTTTGCCAAGGCAGGATCTCGAACGCGTGGCTGAGCGGAATCAGAAAAAATCGCTCGCCAATCTGCACGGCCATCCACGCCGACACCGCGCGCTCACCCGAATCCACCTGACGCAGGCGCCGCGCCAGACGGGCCTGCAAGTCCTTATCCTGGCTGGCCTGCTCTTGTGCGGCGTTCATGAGGCCTCCTTGCGCAAGGCATCAATGGCCTCCTCCAGCTCCTTGGGATCCACGGGCTTGACCAGATAGGCCCGCGCGCCCTGGCGCAGGCCCCAGACCTTGTCGGTGCTCTGGCCCTTGCTGGTGCACAAAATGATGGGCAGGTTGGCGTAGGCCGGATCCTTGGTGATGCTGCGGGTGAGTTGAAAGCCGTTCTTGCCGGGCATGACCACATCCATCAGGATCAGATCGGGGCGCTCCTCGGCCATTTTCTGCAATGCTTCATCGGCATTGCTGGCGGTGCGCACGGCAATGCCCTGCTTTTGCAGCAGATCCGACAAATAGGCTTGCTCCGTGCGCGAATCGTCCACCACCAGCACTTTTTGAATCAACATGGTCTCTTCCTCTTGCTCTGTTTTGCTTTGTATTGATTAATTTGCGGCGCTGAAATCTCGCACTGCCTTGAGCAACTGATCCTTGGTGAACGGCTTGGTCAGATAGTCCTCACTGCCTACCATGCGCCCGCGCGCCTTGTCGAAAAAGCCGTCCTTGGAAGAGAGCATGATGACGGGCGTGGCCGTGAACTTAGGGTTGCGCTTGATGATGGCGCATGTCTGGTAGCCATCGAGCTTGGGCATCATGATGTCGCAGAAAATCAAGTCCGGCTCGTAGTCATTGACCTTGGCCAGCGCATCGAAGCCGTCCTCGGCCAGCAGCACTTCGTGGCCACCTTGCTTGAGAAAAATCTCGGCGCTGCGTCGAATCGTATTGCTGTCATCGACGACCAGCACCTTGGTCACACTTGCTTGATCGCTCATAAGTTCACCATTGTTGTCTGTCGCCCGCGGCACACTGGCTGCGCCCTCGGGCAGCACGGCCAGGCCGCCTGCACCCCAAAGCCGCCGCCCCCAGCATGCGGGCGCGGGGCAAGGGCAGGGATACCGCCCACGCACAGGCATGCCTGTGGCCTTGCCATTGCGGCTCGATTGTATTCATTTGTATCAAGAACGGCAGATGCGCAACCCGTTTTTGTTTCTTTCGCGCAGGCTGGGTGTGCCTTTTTTGCCGCGCTTTGTGCCAGCCCAAGTCCGAGTACCTGCCCCAAAAAACCTCGCGCCGCGCACGCCCTCTACGCCTTGCCATGCCACGCACAAAAGCCCCTCCAAGCCCCGCGCAACAGGTGTTGCCGCGTGAAAATCATGAAAAAAAGCGAAAAATGGCTGCTTTTACCATCGCTGCCAACAGCTTGCATTTCAGATTTCACGTAAATTCTGCATCGTAGCGATTTTTTCATCACTGATAGGAATTCCACCATGGCCCAATCGAGCTTCTTCGGCAAGCGCAACAGCGATTCCAGCAAGACCGAGCCCCCCGCCGCAGCACCAGCCAGCACGCCTGCTGCAGCGGCCGCCAGCACACCGGCAGCAGCACGTCCTGCGGGCTTTTTCAGCAGTGCCCCTGGCAGCGCCACCCCGGCCGTGGGCGCCCCGCCATCCTTTGCTGCCAGCGAAGGCCAAGACGGCGCGGGCGAGGCCAAGGAAAGCAAGCTGACGGTGGGCCCCAACATCAAGCTCAAGGGCGTGGAGATTACCAACTGCGATGTGCTATTCATCGACGGCGTGGTCGAGGCCACGCTGGACTCCAAGCTCATCCAGATCTCCGAGCAGGGCTCGTTCAACGGCACGGCCAACATCGACGTGGCCGAAATCCGCGGCACCTTCGACGGCGACCTGACCGTGCGCAACAAGCTCACCGTCTTCGCCACGGGCAAAGTCACCGGCAAGATTCGCTACGGCAAGCTGGTGGTGGAGGAAGGCGCCAACATCAGCGGCGAGATCCAGTCCATCGCTGCCTCGTCCTGAAAAGCCCTGGCTCACCGAAAAACGCTGCC
>JAUMYI010000064.1:0-3021 GCA_030528705.1 Comamonadaceae bacterium
GAAGGGAGAAGCGCCCCGGCATGCGCATTGCGGCGTTGCCGCCTCCTTGCAGCCCGCCAGGCTGCGGCAGCAACGGCGCCTTGCACTGCACACGCCGGGGCGCTCTCGCGGGGGGCGGAAAGTGCATAACACGCTCTAAAGATCGGTTCAAAGTCTCGCCCTGCCAATGAAAAACCGCAGCCATGCCTGTGCATGGGCTGCGGTTTTTTTCACTGGCAACGGGCCTGTGCGGCCCCGTTGCCCATCACTGCGCCGGGCGGTAATAGGTGCGGCCGTTGATGGTCTGGTACTGGTGTTGCACCGGTGGCGCATCAACCGGAGCGGCGCGGTAATAAGGCTGCGGCGCATAGGGTTGGTGGTATTGCGGCGCCTGATAAACCGGGGCCGGATAGACCGGGTTGGCCTGCACTGGCGGCATGACATAACCGGGCGTGGCCCCGCCTTGGCCAGGGGCCACAGGCGGCTGGCTGGCCGTGGTGGCGTTGGACAGCGCATAGCCCAGCAGACCGCCAGCCACCAAGGCGCCCACGGCCAACTCAGTGTTGCGCCGGCGGCGTTCACGGCGGCCATCATCATGGCGCACCTGGGGTTGGGGCCGATAGGGCGGGTAGTAATGGCTGTGGCCGCGCTCGAACCGGGCATCGTAGTGCTGGCGGTAGCGATCGCCATCGTCGTAGTGATAACCATACTGCGCCGAGGCGTTGCCTGCCAGCAGCGCAGCAACAGCCGTCAGGGCCAGGCCAGCAATGGTTTTCTGTGTGGCTTGCATGGGATGAAAAACTCCTTCTCGTCAAGGCCGGTGCAAAGGCCTGAAAGCCTATGCGCATCATGTAAAGCAGAGGTCAAGAGCAAAAAAACGCCTGCAAACTCTGCAAAACCCTGGCAGCCCCCAACGCTGCCACAGCCTTTGGCGTTGACCTTGGGACGACAGGCAGTGCAGTGCAAATCACGCGCACAGTTCCATAATCGCGCGCATGGCTTTGATCACACTTTTGAACATGCAACTGGCCTTTGGCGATGTGGCGCTGCTGAACGGGGCGGATTTTTCCGTCGAGGAGCGAGAGCGCATTGCCTTCATCGGCCGCAATGGCGCGGGCAAGTCCTCGCTGCTGAAAATCATGGCCGGGCTGGCCCAGGCCGACGAAGGCACGATCCACCGGCAAACCGGCCTGCGCACTGCCTATGTGCCGCAGGAGCCGCAATTCGACGCCCAGCGCAGCATCTTCGAGGCTGTCTCGGCCGGCCTGCAGCCGGTGATTGCGCTGCGTGAGCAGTACCTGAGGCACGAACCGGGCGTGGATTTGGATGCGCTGCAATCGCAGATTGAGGCGCTGGGCGGCTGGACCTGGGAGCAGCGCGTGGCAGAAACGCTGCAGCGCCTGCAGCTGCAGCCCCAGGCGCTGGTGGGCAGTCTCTCGGGCGGCAACAAAAAACGCGTGGCCCTGGCCCAGGCGCTGGTGCAACAACCGGATTTGTTGCTGCTGGACGAGCCCACCAACCACCTGGATCTGGATTCCATCGCCTGGCTGGAGGAGTTGCTGCTGGACTTCAAAGGCAGCATCGTCGTCATCACCCACGACCGGGCCTTTCTGGACCGCATCGCCACGCGCGTGGTCGAGCTCGACCGTGGCCAGCTGCGTTCTTACCCAGGCAATTACAGCCAATACCGCAACCTGAAGGATCAACAACTGGCGCAGGAGGCCGTGGAGCACGCCAAGGCCGACAAGCTGCTGGCGCAAGAGGAAATCTGGATCCGCAAAGGCGTGGAGGCGCGGCGCACGCGCAGCGTCAGCCGCATTGCGCGGCTGCAGGCCTTGCGCCAGCAGCGCGCCGAGCGCCGCAATGCGCTGGGCACGGTGCGCATGGAAATCGCCCGGGGCGAGGCCAGCGGCAAGATCGTGGCCGAGCTGAGCGGCGTCAGCAAGCAATTTGGCGCGCAGCCCTTGATCCGCGATTTCTCCACCACCGTGCTGCGCGGCGACAAGATCGGGCTGCTCGGCCCCAATGGCGCGGGCAAATCCACGCTGCTGAAGATCATCCTCGGCCAGCTACAGCCCGACAGCGGCAAGGTGCGCCTGGGCACGAACCTGCGCATCGCCTATTTCGACCAAATGCGCGAAGCCATCGACCCCGAGGCCACGCTGGAGGACTTCATCAGCCCGGGCAGCGAATGGATCGAGATCGGCCAGCAGCGCAAGCACGTCAAAAGCTATCTGGGCGATTTTTTGTTCTCGCCGCAGCGCGCGCGCTCGCCGGTCAAATCCCTCTCGGGTGGTGAGCGCAACCGGCTGCTGCTGGCGCGGCTGTTTGCCACGCCAGCGAATGTGCTGGTGCTTGACGAGCCCACCAACGACCTGGACATGGAGACGCTGGAGCTGCTCGAAGAGCTGCTGCAAACCTACGAGGGCACGGTGCTGCTGGTCAGCCACGACCGCAGCTTCGTGGACAACGTGGTCACGCACACCATTGCCGCCGAAGGCCAGGGCCTGTGGCGCGAATACGAAGGCAGCGTGCAAGATTGGCTGCTGCAATCGCAGCGCAGCCGCGCCCTGGCCGCGCAGCGCCAAGCCAACAGCCAGCCAGCCGCCGACCCGGCCAAGCCTGCCGCTGCCGCCACGGCGCGAGCGCCCGGCACTGCATCACCAGTCAAGCGCAAGCTCAGCTACAAGGAGCAGCGCGAACTCGATGCCTTGCCCGGGCGCATCGACGCGCTGGAGGCCGAGCAGGCCCAAATCCAGGCCGAACTGGCCGATGGCAGCCTGTACGCCAGCGACCATCAGCGCGCCGCGGCCCTGTCTGAACGCAGCGTGGCCATTGAAGACGAGCTGATGCAGGCGCTGGAGCGCTGGGAGGCCTTGTCGGGCTAAGTAGGGTCTGCAGGCCGGTCCTGCAAGCGTTTTCGCACCATCGCCCTGGCCGCAGCCGAATGGATGCGGCCATTTTTTTTGGCCCTTGCAACCCCGTTTCACAGCCTGCCAGAACGCAAAGTTCATTGCACCAGGAGCAGAGACCTTGACTCTC
>JAUMYI010000064.1:3121-10042 GCA_030528705.1 Comamonadaceae bacterium
CACTTGCCCTGCAAAAAAGCCTGTGCGCGACTGCCGTGCAGCTCAAGGCGCAATTGTGGATAAGAGCAGGCCCTGGCGGTGCCGGCGCAGTTGTGCGCATTCCATCCCCCGCCAACCCAAAGGCTTGTGCACAGCTTGTCCAGCGCGCGCCTTGTTTCACGTGGAACAAGGCGGGCTTGTGCAGGCCGCATTGAAGCCGCCACAGGCTCTGAAAATGTCAGGCCGGTAAAATTGCGGCTTTTCAATCGGGCCTGCTGAGCTGGATGACATGCCTGAAGGCCCTGAATGGACATTGCCATGTCTGACTCAAGCAATCACTACACCTATCCGCAGGAATTTGACGTCATCGTCGTCGGTGGCGGCCATGCCGGTACCGAGGCGGCGCTGGCTGCTGCGCGCATGGGTTGCAAAACTTTGCTGCTGACGCACAACATCGAAACCCTGGGGCAGATGAGCTGCAACCCTTCAATTGGCGGCATCGGCAAGGGCCATCTGGTCAAGGAGGTCGATGCCCTGGGCGGCGCCATGGCGCTGGCTGCCGATCTGGGCGGCATCCAGTTTCGCATGCTCAACAGCAGCAAGGGCCCGGCGGTGCGCGCCACGCGCGCCCAGGCCGACCGCGTGCTGTACAAGGCCGCCATCCGCCACGTGCTGGAGAACCAGGCCAATCTGTGGCTGTTTCAGCAGGCGGTGGACGATTTGCTGATCGAGGGCGATCGCGTGGCTGGTGCAGTCACCCAGCTGGGGCTGCGTTTTCGCGCCCGGGCCGTGGTGCTGACGGCAGGCACTTTTCTCGATGGCCGCATCCATGTTGGCCTGAACAACTACCAGGCCGGCCGGGCAGGGGATCCGCCAGCGGTGACGCTGTCGGCGCGCCTGAAGGAATTGCAACTGCCCCAGGGCCGACTCAAGACGGGCACGCCGCCACGGTTGGATGGACGCAGCATCGACTTTTCCCAATGCACCGAGCAGCCTGGCGACGGCGTGCCAGGCGGCGAGCGGCCCGAGCACATGCCGGTGTTCAGCTTCATGGGCAGCCGTGCCATGCATCCGCGGCAGATTTCCTGCTGGATCACGCATACCAATGCGCGCACGCACGAGATCATCCGCAGCGGTTTTGATCGCAGCCCGATGTTCACCGGCCGCATTGAAGGCGTGGGGCCGCGCTACTGCCCCAGCGTCGAGGACAAGATCAACCGCTTTGCCGACAAGGACAGCCATCAGATCTTTCTGGAGCCCGAGGGCCTGGACACGCACGAGATCTACCCCAACGGCATCTCCACCAGCCTGCCGTTCGATGTGCAGTATGCGTTGGTGCGCTCCATGCCGGGGCTGGAGAACGCTCACATCCTGCGGCCCGGCTACGCCATTGAGTACGACTATTTCGACCCGCGCGCCCTCAAAAGCAATTTTGAGACGCGGCAAATCCAGGGCCTGTTTTTTGCCGGCCAGATCAATGGCACGACTGGCTATGAGGAGGCCGCCGCCCAAGGCTTGTTTGCTGGCCTGAACGCCGCCCTGCAATGCCGTGGCGAAGCGCCCTGGCTGCCTCGGCGCGATGAGGCCTATCTGGGCGTGCTGGTTGATGATTTGATTACCAAGGGCGTGACCGAGCCTTACCGCATGTTCACCAGCCGCGCCGAATACCGCCTGCAGCTGCGCGAGGATAACGCCGATCTGCGCCTGACCGAGGCCGGGCGGCGTCTGGGCCTGGTGGGCGATGCCCGCTGGCAAGCCTTTTGCCGCAAGCGCGACGCTATCGAGGCTGAGACCGCGCGCTTGAAGGCCACCTGGCTCACACCGCGCAATCTGCCGCAGGCCGAGGCTGAGCGCGTGCTGGGCAAGGCCATTGAGCGCGAGTACAAGCTGTTTGACCTGTTGCGCCGCCCAGGCGTTGGCTATGAGGCGCTGATGGGCCTGCGGCCTGAACCCCAGGCCAACCTGAAGATTGGCAGCGAGGCGGTTTCACGTGAAACACTGGGCGAGCTCTATGGCCCGGTGGTCGAGCAAATTGAGATTGCCGCCAAATACAGCGGCTACATAGATCGGCAGAAGGACGAGGTCGAGCGGGCATCGCATTTCGAGAATCTGCTGCTGCCCGACGATCTGGACTATGCCGAGGTCGCGGCCCTGTCGTTCGAGGTGCGGCAAAAACTGGCGCAGCATCGCCCGCGCACGCTGGGCCAGGCCTCGCGCATTTCGGGCGTCACGCCGGCGGCCGTGTCGCTGCTGCTGATCCATCTGAAAAAAATGGGTAAGAAATGGGCGCCGGGGCTTGCGCACGAGGCGGAGCAATGATCGCTGAGCAACTGCAGCGCAGCTTGCAGTCTGGCGCCGATGCGCTGGGGCTATCGCTCGGTGCGTTGCAGCAGCGCCAACTGCTGCAATACCTGCAGATGCTGCAGAAATGGAACCGGGTCTACAACCTGACGGCTGTGCGCGATCCGCAGGAAATGCTGCGCCTGCACCTGCTCGATTGCCTGGCGGCGGTGCCGGGCTTCTTGCGGGCGCTGCACGAACAGCAAGCCCAGGCACAGAACCGGCCCGACGCTGTGCCAGCGTCTCTATTGCCCGTGTTGGACGTGGGGGCGGGCGGCGGCCTGCCGGGCGTGGTGTTGGCCATTTGTTGCCCACAGGCCCAAGTGCAGTGCGTCGATGCCGTGGCCAAGAAAATGGCTTTTGTGCAGCAGGTAGCCGGGGCATTGGGGCTTTCCAACCTCAAGGCCGTGCACGCCCGTGTTGAGGCGCTGCCGGGGCGGTATCCAATCATTGCCTCCAGGGCCTTTGCCAGTCTGGCGGATTTCGTCACGCTGACGCGCCAGCAACTGGCGCCGAGCGGCGTCTGGATGGCCATGAAGGGCAAGCATCCACAGGAAGAAATCGATGCCTTGCCGTCCGGCGTGCAGGTGTTTCACGTGGAACAGTTGCAAGTGCCTGGCGTGGCAGCTGAGCGCTGCATCGTCTGGATGCGCCAGCACGGCATGGCTTGAGCGGCTTCTTGGGGCGCAGTGCAATGCCGCTATGATCGCGGCTTTTGATGTCTGGGTTGGGGCGCTGGCGGTGGCCATTGCCAGGGCGCATGCCATCGACATGCATTGAAAAGACAGAGCAGACCATGGCACAAATCTACTGTGTGGCAAACCAAAAGGGCGGGGTGGGCAAGACGACCACCAGCGTCAACCTGGCGGCGGCGCTGGCCCGCATCGGGCAGCGCGTGTTGTTGGTCGATCTGGACCCGCAGGGCAATGCCACCATGGGCTGCGGCGTGGACAAGCGCGCGCTGCAGCATTCGGTGTACGACGTGCTGCTGGGCCAGTGCCTGGCGGTGCAGGCCTTGGTCAGCTCGCCAGCGGCCGATTTTCAGGTGCTGGGCGCCAACCGCGAGTTGGCCGGCGCCGAGATCGAGATGGTCGATCTGCCGCGGCGCGAGCACCGCCTGCGCGATGCGCTGGCCGATTTGCAGGATCAATTCGACTTCATCTTGATGGACTGCCCGCCCTCGCTGGGGCTGCTCACCCTCAACGGCCTGTGCGCCGCGCATGGCGTGATCGTGCCCATGCTGTGCGAGTACTACGCGCTCGAAGGGCTGACGGATCTGGTCAACACCATCAAGCAGGTGCATGCCAACTTCAACCGCGAGCTGAAGATCATTGGCATTTTGCGCGTCATGTTCGATGCCCGCGTCACGCTGCAGCAGCAAGTCAGCGAGGAGCTCAAGCAGCATTTTGGCGGCAAGGTGTTCGACACCATCATTCCGCGCAATGTGCGCCTGGCCGAGGCGCCCAGCCATGGCCTGCCCGGCGTGGTCTACGACCCCAGCGCCAAGGGCAGCAAAGCCTTCGTGCAGTTCGCGCAGGAGCTCAGCCAGCGCCGCTTTGGCCAGCAGCGCGCCCCAGCCGCTGCGCAGCAGGCCCAGCCCCACGGGGCGGGCGAACCGCCCAGCCAGGCCGAGAGTGAGCAGAGCAAGCCATTGCCGCCGCCCGCCAGCCCGCCAGAGGCCGGCGTGCCATTGGGGCTGCGCAAGCCCTCGGCCTCCTCATGAGTGCCGCAGCGCCGGCCATGCAGCTGTTGCTGCTGCCCGCACACCAAGGCCTTGGCGCGGGCGATGACCAGCCCGCCGGGCTGCTGCCGCGCTGGCAGGCAGCCTATGGCGACCCCTGTGTGGCGCAGCACGATTGGCAGCGCCCGCGCAGCGGTGACTGGCAAATCCAGCTGGAGCAGGCCGTGCTGCACAGCCAGCGGCCCGTGGCGCTGCTGGCCGAAGGCCTGGGCTGCCAGTTGGTGGCGCGCTGGGCTCAGCACAGCCGCCATGCCCGGCGCGTGCTGGCGGCGCTGCTGCTGGCGCCGCTGGACGTCGAGACCGAGCAATCCCAGCATCAGCTGCCCAGCTGGCAACCCATGGCGCGCACGCCCTTGCCCTTTGCCAGCCAATTGCTGCTGCCTCGGCCCATGGCGGGCGAGCCGTTGCAGCGCATGCAGCAGATGGCCGCACACTGGGGCAGCCGCCTGCGCTGGCTCGATGAATGGCAAGGGCCAGCGCAGCAAGAAGCCCCGCTTGGCCTTCTGCGGCTGGCCTTGCAGGAGCTGTTGGCCAGCGTGACAGCGGCCTTGCCAGGGCAGGGGGCGCACCGGCCCACACATTGACGCTGGCCGGCGCCCAGGGGGGCTTGCTGCCCTCTGCAACGAGCGTCAGGGGCCTGGCCCCATTGCCTGGCCGCAAATGGATTTCAGCGATTTTTCGAGGAGTGCAAGCAATGACGAGCAAAAAAGCAGCCAAGGGGCTGGGCCGCGGCCTGGGGGCCTTGCTGGGCCCGCAGGTCAGCGATGTGGGGGGCGATGAATCGGCCTTTGCCCAGGCCCATGGCGCGCCGCGCGAGCTGGACATCGACGCGCTGGTGCCCGGCCAATACCAGCCGCGCACGCACATGGACGAGGGCGCGCTCTACGAGCTGGCCGAAAGCATCAAAAAGCAAGGGGTGATGCAGCCGCTGCTGGTGCGCAAGCTGCAGCAGGGCGAGCATGCCGGGCGCTACGAAATCATCGCCGGCGAGCGCCGCTACCGCGCCAGCCAGCTGGCTGGGCTGACAGCGGTGCCGGTGCTGGTGCGCGAGGTCGATGACCGCAGCGCCGCCGCCATGGCGTTGATCGAGAACATGCAGCGCGAGGATTTGAATCCGCTGGAAGAAGCGCGTGGCCTGCAGCGCCTGGTGCAGGAATTTGGCCTGACGCACGAGCAGGCCGCCCAGGCCGTGGGCCGCTCACGCAGCGCCGCCAGCAACCTGCTGCGCCTGCTGAACCTGGCCGAGCCAGTGCAAACCCTGTTGATGGCCGGCGACATCGAAATGGGCCATGCGCGCGCGCTGCTGGCGCTGGGCAAGGCCGAGCAAATCACCGCTGGGCACGAGATCGCGGCGCGCAAGCTCAGCGTGCGCGAGGCCGAGGCCCTGGTCAAGCGCCTGGCCCAAGGCAAGGGCGCTGAAGCGGCCAAGAAAGCCAGCAACCGCAAGAGCGGCGACGTGCGCCGGGTCGAGGAAATCCTCTCCGACCTGCTGATGGCGCAGGTGGACATCCAGATCAAGAAGCGCACCCGGAAAAAAGACGGCCAGGTGCAGGAGTCGGGCGAAATCCGCATCCCGTTTGCCTCCATCGAAGTGCTCAACGGCGTGCTCGAACGCATTCAGGGCCGCCAGGAGGAATTCTGAATGCCGCAGGCCGCGCCCCCTGCCGGCGCCGAGCCCTTGGCCGGTCTGGCCGCCGATCTGGTCGCGGCTGAAGCTGCCAGCCATGCCGCCGCCCAGCCCAGCGCCTGGATGCAGCGCAGCCTGGCGCTGGCGCGGCAGGCCCTGGGCCTGTCCAACCCCAACCCGGCCGTGGGCTGCGTCATCGTCAGCGCCGATGGCCGCACATTGCTTGGGCAAGGCCACACCCAGGCCGTGGGCGGGCCGCACGCCGAGGTCATGGCGCTGCGCGATGCGGCCGCACGCGGCCACAGCGTGCGCGGCGCGCAGGTCTACGTCACGCTCGAGCCCTGCGCCCATCACGGCCGCACGCCGCCATGCTGCGACGCGCTGGTGGCCGCTGGCGTGGCGCGGGTCGTGGCCTCGCTGGCCGACCCCAACCCGCAAGTGGCCGGCCAGGGCCTGGCGCGCTTGCGCGCGGCCGGCATTGCCGTAGAGCTGGGCGATGGCCAGGCGCAGGCGCGCGACATCAACATCGGCTTTTTGCAGCGCATGGCCACGGGCCGGCCCTGGGTGCGCGCCAAGGCCGCGGCCTCGCTCGATGGCATGACGGCCTTGCCCAATGGGCAGAGCCAGTGGATCACCAGCGTGCAGGCGCGCCGCGACGGCCAGGCCTGGCGCCAGCGCGCCTGCGTGGTGTTGACCGGCATCGGCACCGTGCTGGCCGACGACCCGCTGCTGAACGTGCGCGACTGGCCCAGCGCGCGCCAGCCCCATCTGGCCATTGCCGACAGCGCGCTGCGCACGCCGCTGCAGGCCCGGCTGTGGCAGGTGCCAGGGCGCCAGGTGCTGGTCTTTGGCCGTCCGCCGCAGGCTGCTGCGCAGCGAGAGGGCTGGCAGGCGCGGCGCGCGGCGCTGCAGGCCCAGGGCGCGCAGGTCGTGGCGCTGGCCGGGCAGGGGGAGGGCGGCGATGGCCCAGGCCTGGATTTGGCCGCGCTCATCGCCCATCTGGGCCGCCTGCCGGTCAACGAAATCCACGTCGAAGCCGGCGCGCGCCTCAATGGCGGCCTGCTGCAGGCCGGGCTGGTCGATGAATGGCTGCTCTATCTGGCGCCGCAACTGCTTGGCGCCGGCCACCCCATCGCGGCGCTGCCCCAGCCCTGGAGCCGCCTGGAGCAGGCTGCGCGCCTGCATTGGCACGGCATGCAGATGCTGGGCGATACGCTGCGGCTGCAATTGCGCG
>JAUMYI010000064.1:10142-11867 GCA_030528705.1 Comamonadaceae bacterium
CTGGCGATGGCCTGGGCCGTGGCCTGCTGCACGCCCTCGGTGCGGCGCATGAAGTGCGACAGCACCAGGCTGCGGCTGCCGGCCTGGGCGGCGATGCGGCCGATCTCCGAAGGCGGCATGTGCAGCAGCCGGGCAATGCGGTCTTCGCTGTCCTCGGGGATGGCGTTGTGCGCGATGAACACATCCGCGCCCTGGGCCAGCGCATCCAGCGTGCGGCCGCGGTTGCTGGTATCGCCGGAGACCACCAGCGCGCAGCCATCCTTTTCGATGCGCCAGGCCAGCGCCGGCACCAGCCCATGCTCGACGGGCATGGCCGTGAGCACAAAACCGGCCAGCTCGGTGCGAAACGGCACGGGCCGGGCCCGGTCGGCGGCCACGGCCACGGGCTTGAGCGTGAAGGACTCCTCGCCACTGAGGTAATCGGCCAGATAAGGGTAGGCCCCCTGCGGGCCGAACTGGCGCTGCACGAACAGCGGCGTGGCCGGAAAGCGTTCGCTGCCCGTGGGCCCGTACAGCGGCAGATCCTGGCTGCGGCGGCTGAAAAAAGCCGCCTTGATCAGCGCCGGCAGATCGCCAACGTGGTCCACGTGCAAATGCGTGAACAGCAGCGCCTGCACATCCTCGATGCGGCCCTGGGCGCGCTCGAAATTCAGCGCCGCGCCCGGCCCCAGGTCGATCAAAAAGCGCGCCTGGCCTCTCTCGCGCAGCAAATAGCTGCTGGATGCGCGCCGCTCGTCCAGCTCCGGCCCGCCCGAGCCCAGCACCACCACGTCCAGCCCGGTGTTGCGGCAGGCCGAAGACGCAGTAACGGCTGCTGCGGCGTCAAGCCGAACGTGTGCGGCTTCAGGCGGCCCAGCAGGCGCATCTTGTGCAGGCGCGGCCCCAGGCAGAGCCAACGCCAGCGCACACAGCCAATGGATGGCGGGCATGGGCAGTGATGAAAACATGGCAGGTAGAACCAAGAAAAGCCTGCCATTGTGCGCCATGGCAGGTCTGGCGGCTGGTATGGCGCGTATAGCAACAGATGATTTGCCTCAAGCATGCGTTTCATCGCTTCAGCACACGCGCCATGCCTGCAAACAGGGTTGCGTTTTGTGCCAAGCAGGGACGGAAAAAATCACAAGAGTGCGGGCTGCGGGCACAATGCGCTGCCCATGTGGCATCAATGCCTGCTGCGGCCCATTGCTGCGCAGGTGCCGATCTTGCAGGAGCCGCCTTGACCGACACAGCCCTTTTCCAGCGCATCCAGGCCAGTTTCAACCGCCAGGGCATGATGCGCCACTTGGGGGCCCAGTTGCGGCAGGTGGCGTCGGGTCGGGTGGAAATCTGGCTGCCCTATT
The DNA here is from genome assembly GCA_030528705.1 of Comamonadaceae bacterium. GTDB lineage: Bacteria > Pseudomonadota > Gammaproteobacteria > Burkholderiales > Burkholderiaceae_C > Lampropedia. The sequence goes on from JAUMYI010000064.1 coordinate 11,483, forward strand.
CGGAGCGCGTGGTGCAGCAGCAAGGCGGCTTTCACGGTGGCGCCATGGGCGCGCTGGCCGACATCGCTGGCGGCTATGCGGCACTGACCCTGGCGCCCGATGGCATGGAAGTGGTGACGGTGGAATACAAGATCAACTTCCTGGGCAGCTTTCAAGGCGGCGTGCTGCATGCCGTGGGCGAGGTGGTCAAGCCCGGCAAACGCCTGATCATCACCACCGCCGAGGTGCTGCACGTGGCCGAGAGCGGCAAGCGCAGCCCCTGCGCGGTGATGCAGCAGACCATCATGCCCGTACCCCTGAACTGAACCTTTCAACCCGAGGAGACACCCCCATGAGCAACCTGCCCGGCCTGAACTTCCAGCTTGGCGAAGACATTGACGCGCTG
>JAUMYI010000065.1 GCA_030528705.1 Comamonadaceae bacterium
AGCGGGATGAAGACCTGCGAGGCCACGGCCTCGATGATGGGCAGGATCAGGTCGCGCCCATCGCTGGTGGCGGTGATGTCCAAAAAGGTCAGCTCGTCGGCGCCTTGCTCGTTGTAGCGCGCGGCGATCTCGACGGGGTCGCCCGCGTCGCGCAGCTCGACGAAGTTCACGCCCTTGACGACGCGCCCGCCGGTCACGTCCAGGCAGGGGATGATGCGTTTGGCCAGCATGGCTGGGCTCCTGTCAACTCAATCCGATCAGCAAAAGGCGGTGCGCGCCCGGCCTCACTCGGTCGGGGCCCCGCCGTCCTCGAACTCGTCTGCGTGCGCCTGGGCGCTGGCGAAGTCCAGATCGCCGGTGTAGATGGCGCGGCCGCAGATCACGCCTTCGATGCCTTCGTCCTGCACTTGCAGCAGCCGCTCGATGTCGTCCATGCCCTTGAGGCCGCCACTGGCGATGATGGGGATGTCCACGGCCTGGGCCAGGCGCACGGTGGCGTCGATGTTGATGCCGCTGAGCATGCCGTCGCGGCCGATGTCGGTGTAGATGATGGACTCCACGCCGTAGTCCTCGAACTTGCGCGCCAGCTCGATCACGTCCACGCCGGTGACCTTGCTCCAGCCATCGGTGGCAACCTTGCCATCCTTGGCGTCCAGGCCGACGATGATGTGGCCGCCAAAGGCGCTGCAGGCATCGCGCAAAAAGCCGGGGTTCTTCACCGCCGCCGTGCCGATGATGACGTACTCGATGCCGCTGTCGATGTACTGCTCGATGGTGTCCAGGTCGCGGATGCCGCCGCCCAGCTGCACCGGCACCTGGCCGTCCACTTCCTTGAGGATGGCCTTGATGGCCGCCAGGTTCTTGGGCTTGCCGGCAAACGCGCCGTTGAGGTCCACCAGATGCAGGCGGCGCGCGCCCGCGTCCAGCCAACGCTGGGCCACGAGCTGGGGCTGCTCGCCAAAGGTGGTCGATTGGTCCATGTCGCCCTGCACAAGGCGCACGCAATGCCCGTCTTTGAGGTCAATGGCTGGGATCAACAGCATGGCAGATCAGAAAAAAGCGGTGTGCGCGCCTGGCGCACGGGTTGAGGGGAAAGGGAAAAGAGCCATCACGGCTGCCAGCGCAGAAAGTTGCGGTACAGGGCAATGCCCTGCTGCGCGCTTTTCTCCGGGTGGAACTGGGTGGCAAAAAGGTTGTCGCGCGCGATGGCAGCGGTGAACCAGCCGCCGTAATCGGCCTGGCCGGCGCAGTGCTCGGGCTGCTGCAACTGGGCATGGTAGCTGTGCACGAAGTAGTACCAACTGCCATCGGCAATGCCGGCCCACATCGGGTGCTCGGCGTGGTCTTGCGGGCGGTACACGCGGTTCCAGCCCATTTGCGGGATTTTGAAGCGGCTGCCGTCGGGCTGACGCTGCCCGTCCAGGGCAAAGCGCCGCACGTTGCCGGGCAGCAGGCCCAGCGCCGGCGTGCCGCCGCCCTCCTCGCTGTGCTCCAGCAGCATTTGCATGCCCACGCACACGCCAAACAGCGGCTTGCTGCGCGCGGCCTGCAGCACGGCCTCGTGCAGGCCCGATTCGTGCAGTTGGCGCATGCAATCGGCCATGGCGCCCTGCCCCGGCAGGACGATGCGCGCGGCCTGCGCAACCACGGCCGGATCGTGCGTGAGCACGACGCGCCAATCGGTATCGACCGCGGCATGGCAGGCCGCTTGCCAGACCGAGCGCAGATTGCCGCTGCCGTAATCGACGACGGCCAGGGTGTGGCTGGGTTTCATGGTGCTCGAAACGGTGTTGCGCCCGGCAAGCGCCGGGCCGTGGCCGACGCGCGCAGACTCTGATTGCTATTGCTGACTGTAGGTCGTGCCATTGATGGTGATGTGCTGCTCGCCCTCGCCCCAGAAGAAGAACAGGCTGCGCGTGCTCTGGCCGTCGGGGTAGCGGCGCTCCAGGGTGTAGCCGTCCAGGCGGTATTGCACCGGGCGTTCGTCGCTGCGATCGGAGGCGACGTTGGCGCTGAAAGTGCCGCTGTTCATCGCCGTGGTGCCGCCGCGCATGCTGGAGCTGCTGCCCAGCGTGCCGTCGCGCTTGAAATACAGCGTGTCCTTGAAGGCATAGCCGCTGGTGTAGATGTTGCCGTGGTAGCTGGAGGCGGTGTAGGCGCCGTGCAGGCGCTGATCGGCGCGGGCCGGGCGCACCGGGCTGCCGGGCGCATCCTCCCAGGCGTCCACCTTCTCCAATTGGTACTGCCCGCGCTGCTTGCGCCAGCGCCGCCACTTTTTCGGCTCGTTGGCGCGCGAGGCGCGCACGTCCAGATCGGCCGGCGGCACGCGCAGGCCGGCGTAGGCCCAGCCGTCCTTGAGCAGCAGCAAATGCTCTTCCTCCAGGCGCATGCCCAGGCTGTCGTTGACGAACTCGGCGCTGTGCAGGATGGCTTCGATCTGGCCGGGCTGCACGCCCTGCCCGGGCGGGGTAACCCATTTGAAGCGCCGCGCCTCGGCCTGGGCGGCCTCCTCCTCGCTGGGCGAGGGCGAGGCGCTGGGGCCAACGTGGCGGCAGGTCGTGCCCTCGCCCTCGTCCAGATCCTCGCCCCGGATGTAGGCCCGGCCTTGGCGATCCTTGAAGTACACCGACACCATCTGCACCTGGCCGCGGTATTCGAAATTCAGCAGGTGGATTTTCTCGTCGATGTTCACCGTGCCCTTGTCCGGGTGGTAGTTGAAGCGGCCCGTCTTCAGGCGGCTCATGCTGCTGCGCAGCTCCTTGTTCGGGTACAGCTCCAGCGTCACCTCGTAGGGGTGGCGGCCATTTTCCACCTGGCAAAGGTATTGGCCAAAGGTGAACTCGCCGCCGATGGTGGCGCCGTCAGCGCTCAGGCCGGCATAGCCGCGATCCGGCTTGCGCTCGGGCTTGGCCGGGTTGGCAGGCGTGGGCGGCTGCGCTGCGGCGCTGGCTGCCGCGCCCTGGCTGCTCTGGCCCTCGGCCAGTGCAGCGGCCAATACCTGCGCACCGGCCTGGCCGTGCTGGGCCAGCAAGGCATCGGATTGCTCGCTGACCAGAAACACCAGCCTGGCGCGCCCGTCGTCCAGCGGCAGGGCCGTGTAGGTGGCCACCAGGGCCTTGCCCTGCGCATCAATGTGCTGCGTCACGCTCCACAGCGGCGCACGCTGCGTCGCTGCGCCGCGCATGACGACTTTGCCGTAGCTCTGCGAGAGCTGCTCGGCCATGGCCTGCGTCCACTGCCCGGGCGTCTGCCCCTGCATGGGCAGCGGATCGAGCGCCACGACCATGAAAATGCGCCCGCCCAGCCCGGCCGGGCTGTAGCTGCGCACGCCCGGCTGTTGCTGTAGCGTCCAGCCCGCAGGCAGTTGCAGGGCCTGGCAGGCCGCGGCCCAGCCCATCAGCCAGGCAAGAAGAAGCAGGCGTTTGTTCATGGCTAGGGCCACAGGCTGAGCGGCTGCGCCTTCACGCCACCCCGGCCAGAAGGCCACAGGCGGCCATCACAGCACCCCCTTGGTCGAGGGCATGATGCCGGCCATGTGCGCATCGCGCTCGACGGCCTGGCGCAGCGCCCGGCCGAAGGCCTTGAAAGCCGTCTCGGCCTGGTGGTGGGCGTTGATGCCCTTGAGGTTGTCCACGTGCAGCGTGGCCTGGGCATGGTTGGCAAAGCCTTGGAAGAATTCGCAGGCCAGCTGGGTGTCGAACTGGCCGATCATCGCGCTGGTGAAGGGGATGTGGAAGAACAGCCCCGGGCGGCCGGAGAGATCAATCACCACGCGGCTGAGCGCCTCGTCCAGCGGCACGTAGGCGTGGCCGTAGCGGCGCAGGCCTTTTTTGTCGCCCACGGCCAGCGCCAGCGCCTGGCCCAGCGCAATGCCCACGTCCTCGACCGTGTGGTGGCCGTCGATGTGCAAATCGCCCTCGCAGTGCACGTCCAGATCCAGCATGCCGTGGCGGGCCACCTGGTCGAGCATGTGGTCGAAAAAGCCAATGCCGGTGCGCAGATTGGCCACACCCCGGCCATCGAGGTTGATGCGCACGTGGATGCGGGTTTCCGCCGTATTGCGATTGACTTCGGCGATGCGATCGCCAGGATCGCCGGTGTGCGTGGGGACGAGAGCGGAGGAAGTCATGCCTAGAGAAGCAAAGTGCCGCAGCGGTCAGTCGCTGGGGCCGGGGCATTGTAAGAGCTTCGTGCCAGCGCACTGGCAAATCCAAGCCGCCTCCGGGCAAACCCCAGGCCCAAGGCTGCGGCACGAGCCGCAGCGCATCCCGAGCAAGCTTTGCGCAAGCATTGACAACTTTTGTTACGCATCATTGCCTTGGCTTGCACTCCTTTTCAAGCATGCGGCAATCGCCAGCCCCTGCGCCCCAATGGCGCTCCGCTATTATTGCGCCCCGGCAGTCGCCCTGGCCGCGGGCGTTTCGCGCTCTGCCAGCCAACACGCCTGCAGCGTGCTGGCCAACTCTTGCCCACTGGCCCGCCGGCGAACTCAGCCCTCACACAGCAACACACAGCCACATGCCATCGGCTCACGGCCACACATTCGGCGCACGGCGCCAGCCCATCAACACCCGATCAGCGCATATGCCACTTTCCACTGGAGGAACCATGAAAAAAACCACCCTGGCCATTGCCCTGGCCATTGCCCTGGGCGCCTGCTCCAAGAATGAAGACGCCCCAGAGGTTGGCAAGCAGCAGGCTCAGCCCGCCGCCCCGGCCAAGGCCGACATCCCGCTGGCCTTCGCCCCCAGCACCACGGCCTTCGTGGCCGGCACCATGGAGCCCGCGCCACAGGCCTACATCGACACCATGAACGGCCTGGCGCAGCACTTCAAGGCCGGCATGCTGCAAAGCCTGGAGCGCGCCCGCCAGGCCCTGGCCAAGGAGGAGCAAAACGAGCAGACCGCGCGCGCCAATGCCTTGATGGACTTGTTCAAAGAGCGCCTGCAGCAGCCCGACACCATGGCCAGCCTGGGCATGAGCCTCAAGAGCCTGAGCGCCATCTATGAAATCGGCGGCGCGCCAGTGCTGCGCATGGAGCTGCAGGACGCGGACAAGTTCAAAGCCTTCATCGCCGATGTGGAAGCCCGCGCCGGCCAGAAGCTGGAAACCGGCCAGCTCAATGGCCAGGCCTATTGGTTCATGCCGCTGGGCGAGCAAGCGGCCCAGGCCGCCGAAGCCGCCGGCGCCAATGCAGCCGCTGCGCAGCCTCTGGAGCGCGCGCGCCTGGTGGTGGCCATCGTCGGCAAGCATCTGGTGCTGGCCCTGGACCCGCAGCACAGCGCCGCGCCCCTGGCCCAACTGCTGGGCCTGGAGCGCCCGGCCCAGTCCGTGCTGCAGGCCGGCACCCTCACCGAGCTGCAAAAAGCCTATGGCTACAAGCCCTACGGCGGCAACATGCTGGTGGACACGCGCCGCGTGCTGGCGTTGTTCACCGAGGGGCAATCCATTTACCCGCCGCCAGCGAACTGGAGCGAGGCCTGCCGCAGCGAATTTGCCGCCCTGGCGGCCAAGGCGCCGCGCCTGGTGTTCGGCTCCACCGAAGTCGATGGCAAGAAAGTGGCCGTCGCCGGCACGCTGGAGCTGGACAAGCCCCTGGCCGGCGAGCTGCAGAAAATCAGCGCCCCCGTGCCAGGCCTGGGCAGCGCCAAAAAGGGCATAGAGTTCGGCTTCGGGCTGAAGATCGACCAGTTGGCCGGCTTCTTGCAGGCCCAGGCCAATGCCGTGCAGACCGCCCCTTACCAGTGCGAGCATCTGCTGCCGCTCAACGAAGGCATGGCCAGCCTCAACCAGAGCATGGCCGGGCTGTATGCGGCCTCGGGCTGGCTGACGGGCGCCCGCCTGGTACTCAGCGACATCGACATCGAAAAGCAGCTCGTGCGCGGCATGCTGGTCGTGGCCTCGCCCAACCCCATGTCGCTGCTGGGCATGGCCCAGGGCATGATGCCCGAGCTGGCCCAGCTGGGCCTGGAGCCCAACGGCGCGGCCAAGCAGCTGCAATCGCCGATGACGGCCATGGTCAATGGCGGCCAGGATCCGGTCTGGGTCGCCATGACCGACAAGAGCCTGGGCCTGGGCATCGGCGCCGATGTCAAGGGCGATCTGGAAGGCGCCCTCAAGGCCAGCGCACTCTCGCCCGAGCCGCTGCTGTACTACCGCATCGATGGCCAGACCTACACCAACAGCGTGGGCAAACTCAACGAGCAAATGCTCAACAGCCTGGACGGCAACTCTGCCCAGGCCCAGCAGGCCAACGACATCATCGCCCCGCTGATGCAAAGCGCCGCGCAGGTCTATCAGTTCATCGACTACGCCTCGGTGCGCTACCACTTCTCCGAGCGCGGCCTGGAGCTGGACCAGATCATCACCCTCAAATAAACACACGGCCGCGGCCCTGCGGCTGCCCCTGAATGTAGGGCCGAACGCAGGGTCTATTGCCTTTTTTCGGAGACTTCCCATGAAACGACTCGCCCTCAGCGCCGCCCTGGCACTGGCCCTGGCCGGTTGCGCCAACATCGGCGGCCCCGGCAGCAAGAACATCCCGCTGGCCTACGCGCCGGCCGAGACGGCCTTCGCCTTTGGCTCGCTGGAGCGCGCGCCCAAGGGCTACGAGGCGCTCAACCGCCACTGGTTCGAAATGCTGCGCGCACAGATCACCCCCAGCCTGGAGCGCGCCCTGCGGGTGCTGGCCGAGTCGGACGCCGACCCCGCCAAGCTGAAAACCGCCAAGGCGCTGCTGGGCCTGTTGCAAGAAAAGCTCCACGCCCCCGGCACTTTTGACAACCTGGGCATCGACGTCAATGCGCTGCTGGCGCTGTACGAAGTGCAGGCCCTGCCCGTGCTGCGCATCGAGCTGGCCGACGCCGACAAGTTCAAAGCCTTCATCGCCGAGGCCGAGGCCCGCGCAGGCGAAAAACTCTCCAGCGCCGAGGTGGACGGCCAGCCCTACTGGTACCTGCAGCCCGAAACCGAGGCCGATGCCTACCTCAAGCCCCGCCTGGTGGCGGCGGTGCAGGGCAAGCACCTGGTGCTGACCATCGACCCGCAGCGCCCCGAGGCGCCGCTGGCGCAGTTGCTGGGCGTGCACAAGCCAGCGCAATCGCTCATCGGCGCGGGCACCATGCAGGCCATCAACAAACAGTACGAATACCTGCCCGGCGGCATCACCGGCTTCGTCGATTCGCAGCGCCTGGTGGCGCTGCTGGGCGGCGCCACCGGCACCGGCGCGGCCAGCGCCGCAGCGCAGCCCACCTGGCTGGCCGATAGCCTGCTGAACTACTTCGGCATGCGCCTGGATGCCACCTGCCAGAGCGAGCTGCAGGCCACCGTCAGCAAGACCCCTCGCATGGTCGGCGGCGCCAAGGTGCTCAGCGACAAGCAAATGCACTACCACATGCTGCTGGAGATGGACGCAGAGCTGGCCAAGGACTTCAGCGCCCTGCCCGCCCCAGTGCCCGGCCTGGGCACGGTGCGCGGCAATTACACGTTCGGCGTCAGCGCCAACCCCAGCGCCGTGGCCAACCTGCTGCAAAAACAGCTCCAGTCCATCCAGGCCTCGCCCTACCAGTGCCAATATCTGGCGCCATTGAATGAGCTGGCGGCAGACGCCAGCGCCATCATCGCCATGCTGCACGCGGGCTCCAGCTGGGGCCATGGCTTCCGGGTCGATTTCAGCGACCTGAGCCTGCTGCTGCAAAATGCCGACGTGCAGCAGGAGTCGGACGCGGCCAAGCTGGGCGGCACCTTGCTGCTGGCCAGCGCCAACCCCAGCGCCATGCTGGGCATGCTGCAAGGCTTCATGCCCGAGCTGGGCCAGGTCGGCCTGCAGCCCGGCGGCCCGGCCAAGCAGTTGCCCGACGAGCTCATCGAAGACCTGGGTCTGGGCAATTCCCTGTGGGCCATGGTGGGCCAGCGCGCCATCGGCCTGGCCCTGGGCGATGAGAACAAGGCCACGCTCGAAACCCTGATGCAGGCCCCGGCGCCTGCCGTGCCGCCCTTCATGGCCATCGGCGCATCGGGTGCGTTCTACAGCCAACTGCTGCAAAGCTTCTCCGAAGAGGACTTGCAGGAGTTTGCCGCCTGGGACTGGGAAACGGCCTACTACCACATCACCTGGCCGCTGATGAGCGCGCTGCGCAACATCTATGCGGAAGTGGACTACATGCAATCGCAATGGCTGATGACCGAGCGCGGCATGGAGCTCACCTACCAGATCGACCTGCTCGGCGACCCCGTGAAAAAGTAAAGGCAACGCCGCAGACCGCCCCACACAGGGATGCGCCGTGCGCGGGGGCGAAAAGTGCATCACACGCTCTAAACCCCTCACCGCTGCCCTGCATCCCCACACTTGCCCAGGCCCTGCCTGGGCAAGTGCGTTTTCATCTGTCCATCTGCCCCCATCTCTGCCTATTGGCCCATTGCATGCTCCCGCATCGCCCAACCCGCCCCCTGCCCTTGGCCCTGGCTGCCAGCCTGGGCCTTTCGCTCAACGCCCCGGCCACGGCACAGCCGGCGCAGGCCGCGCCGCCTGCGGCCACCCTCACCGTGCACCACTGGCAGCAATGCGACCAACTGCGCCACAGCGATGCCGCGCGTCTGGCCTGCTACGACCAGTGGGCTGCGCAGCAGCGCCAGCCCGGGCTGGCAGCAACGCCTGCCGCGCCCGAACAAACCGCCCCCAGTGCAGCCACGGGCTCAACAGCAACAGCCTACGGAGACAGCGGCCATACCACCGTCCAGCCCCAGGCCAGCGGCACCGGCCTGCGCGCGCCGGCCAGCGCCGATGCGGTGGCGCTGCAGCCGCCGGCCACCGTCGTCATCAGCGCCCACGACGGCTGCCGCAACCCCGCCTTTGGGCGCACGGCGCGCATGTGGGAGCTGGACGCTGACACCGACTGCGGCAACTTCCGCTTTCGTGGCTACCGGCCGCTGACCATCGGCATCGCCATCGGCGACGCCGTCAACCGCCAACCGCATTCGCCCGCCCATGCCGACACGCCGCCGGCGCAACAGCCCTACCAGCACCACGAGGCGCAGCTGCAACTGTCGGTGCGCACCAAGCTCGCCAGCCACCTGCTCACGCGCGGCCACCCTACCAAGCGCGATTCGCTGTGGTTTGGCTACACGCTCAATGCCCAATGGCAGGCCTTCAACGGCCAGATCTCGCGCCCGTTTCGCAACACCGACCACGAGCCCGAGCTGATCTACATCTACCCGCTGCTGTGGCAACTGCCCGGCGGCGCGCAGCTCAGCCATGCCGGCCTGGGCCTGAACCACCAATCCAACGGCCAGAGCGACCCGCTCTCGCGCAGCTGGAACCGCTACTACGCCATGCTCGGCATGGAGCTGGGCCCGCGCTGGACGCTGCAGGCCCGGCTCTGGCAGCGCCTGAAGGAACAGCCCGGCCAGGACGACAACCCCGGCATCAGCCGCCGCATCGGCCGCGCCGAGCTGCTCTCGAGCTGGGAGCTCAGCCAGCGCAACACCCTGGCGCTGACGCTGCGCCACCCGCTGCGCGGGCAAAATGGCGGCTCGGCGCGGCTGGAGTGGTACCGCACGCTGGGCCAAGGCTTCATGGGCGGCAAAAGCAACCTGCGCCTGCGCACCAGCCTGTTTCACGGCTATGGCGACAGCCTGATCGACTACAACCTCAAGCGCACCACGCTCTCGATCGGCCTGAGCCTGCTGGATTTTTGAGAGCCTGTTCTGTTCCATCACGCCCCGAAGGATTCCCCATGCCAGCTCACCACCCTCACCCTCGCCCGCGCCTGCTGGCCAGCGCCCTGGCCGCCAGCGCGCTGGCGCTGCTGAGCGCCTGCAGCAGCGTGCGCACCGAGCACCCGCTGCAATACGCCCCGCAGCACAGCCTGTACGCCGTGGCCAATCTTGAGCCCCCGCCCGAGGCCGCGCAGGCCTTCGATGCGCAACTGCTGCGCCCGCTGCAACCCCTGTGGGACAGCCTGCTGCAACTGCTGGCCGAAGACCCGAAAACCGCCAGCTCACCCCAAGCCCAGCGCATGCTGCAATGGCTGCGCAGCGTGGAGCGCACCGCCAAGGAGCAAGGCCTCAAAGGCTTTGGCCTGGCCCCTGACGCCTTGTTCGCGCTGTACGAAGTGCAGCTGCGCCCGGTGCTGCGCATCGGCCTGCACGACGTGCCGCGCGCCCGCGCGCAAATCGAACAGCTGCTGGCTGCGCTGGAGCTCACCGCGCAAGAGCATCAGCTGGGCCAGCACGCCAGCTACTGGGCCATCTCGCTGTCCGAGCAGCCGCTGCCGCCCCTGCCACTGCCCGCCGGACAGGAGCCGGCCCAAGCCGCACAGCAAACCCAGCCCAAACTGCCGCCTCAGTTGCTGCTGGGGCTGATCGGCCAGCACCTGGTGCTGGCCATCGAGCCCGGCAACACGCCGGCCCTGCCAGCGGCGCAATTGCTCGGGCTGGAAAAGCCCGCGCAAAACCTCTACCAGGCCAAGACCCTGCACGAAGTCAACCAACGCCACGGCTTCCTGCCCTATGGCACCACCGCCTGGATAGCCAGCGAGCGCCTGTTGCCCCTGTTCGGCCTGGGCGGCGATGCCCAGCTGGCCCAGCAGCGCCGCATCACCGCGCTGCCGCCCGGCTGCGCCGCCGATGCCGCTACGCTGGCGGCCCAAGTGCCCGAGTTGGCCAGCGGCATCACCCATTGGGACGCCAAACGCAAAGAGCGGCGCAGCACCGTGGTGCTGGCGCAAGCCCTGCGCCAGGGCCTGGCCGCCCTGCCCGGCCAGTTGCCCCAGCCCCAAACCGGGCAGAGTGCAGTCAAGCCGCTGCTCGAAATCGGCCTGAGCCTGCGGCTGGACAAGCTCGCCAGCTGGCTGCAGCAACAGGCCAGCGCCCTGGCCGCCCACCGCAGCGACTGCCTGGCGCTGCAGCCGCTGCAGCAACTGGTGCGCCAGCCCAATCTGCCCCGCGCCCTGGCCCCGCTGTACGCCATCGGCCCCAATATCCACGGCTTTTACGCCATGCTCACAGGCATGGACTTTGAAAGCATGCTGCGCCAGGACCCATCACAAGCCCAAGCCCAAGCCCAACCCCAGCCAGAGATCGAGATGGCCATGCTGTTTCTCAGCGACAACCCGCAGGCCCTGCACGCCTACGCCAGCCTGATCGACAAAGAGCTGGCCGGCCAGCCACTGCAAGCGGGCGCCGAGCCGCGCCCACTGCCGCCGGGCGCGTTCAGCGCCGCGCCCCATCTGCCCGCCTGGCTGGGCTTGGGCCAGAGCGGCGTTGGCCTGGCCGTGGGCCCAAGCGCGCTGCCCGCGCTCAAACAACTGATGCAGCAGCCGGCCCAGTCACAGGGCACGCTGCTGCAACTGCGCTACTACGGCCGCCTGCTGGGCGATGGCCTGCTGCGCATCTCGCAGCAGGGATACGAGCAATATCTGCGCAAAGTCCAGGAGCAACTGCCCGAGCGCGCCCCTGAAATTGCCGCAGAGCAGCAAGTGGCCGCGCCCATCTTCAACAGCATGGCCGAGTTCTTGCGCAACCTGCACACCATCGAAAGCCGCCTGAGCGTCGGCCCGCTGGGCTGGGACCACTACAGCAGCCTGCAACTGCAATAAACCACCAGCCAAGCAGCCATCACAAGGCGCTGCTGGCCCCCCCGGGTGGCAACGGCGCCCTGTCTTTTTACAGGCTCTTGAGGTTGTTGAGATTGAGCGTTGCGGCGGTGCTTTCGGTCAAGTCAAAACTGCGCAACGGCTGCGTTGAAAACGCATGCAAGCTGTCCAGGCCTTGCGCGCGTTTTCGCCTTGCAACTGCGGCTTTTGCCTCGAAAAACCGCTTCGCAAACCCAATCTCAACACCCCCTTGTGTGCCTTGCG
>JAUMYI010000066.1 GCA_030528705.1 Comamonadaceae bacterium
GGCAAGTTCACGCTGAGCGGTGTCCAGGGTGGCGCCTCGGGCCAGCCCCTGAGCTACAGCAGCGCCACGCCCGCTGTGTGCACGGTCGATGCCAACAGCGGTGAAGTCACGATGCTGGCCGCTGGCGAATGCGTGATTGAGGTCAAGCAGCCGGGCAATGCCAGCTACGAGGCGGCCTCGACGCACAGGTTGAGCATCATGCTGTCCACGGCTGCGGTACTTTCGTCCACACCTGTGCCTGTGCCTGTGATGGGCCCATGGGGTTTGATGCTGCTGGCCTTGGCCGCCGCCGCCCTGGGGGCCTTGCGCTTGCGCCGCGACTGATCGCGCATTGCGCAGGTGCGTGCTGCCGGGCCACAGGGGTGCCAGCCCCTGTCATTGCAGAAACTTGCCCGGCAGTGCGTTGCTGGCCTTCGGGCTTGCGATTGGAGTGGGGCCGCGTGTTGAGCGCGAGTTATGTTCCCCGCCATGCCTGCCCCGCTTTTGCGGGGCAGGCTTTTTTGGGGGGCATGGCACGCTCAATCTTTGGTGCAGACCTTGCCTGGCTCAACATCCTTGCATGGGGCGCCATGCATGGCTTTGGAGGGGGCTGGGCTTGGCGTTGCAAAGCCTTGCCGGGTGGCCGCTGGCAAGGCAGGTGTTTGCCTCTTACGCGCCAATATCCCAGGCCGCATTTTCTCGGCATGCATTGAGCGGCGCCATGCGGGCTGGCGCCAGGGTTTTTGGCGGGCGTTCAGACGAAGAAATGGCTGCCGGCCTTCCAGGCTGCCCAGGCCAGCAGCGCGAAGTACACCACCGAGCCCAGCGTGACCAGGTAGCCGCCCAATACCAGCAGGCCGTCGCGTTGGGCCACGCCCAGCGCCAGCAGCAAGATGGCGATGCCCGGCAGGGTGTTGGAGAAGGGCACCAGGCCCAGCGGCAGCATCAGCAGCACGGCGGCAAACATGATGGCCAGGCCGTTGAGGTTGCGCATGGGGCCGCCAGTGAGGCGGTGCATGCGCAGCGGCTTGAGGATGGCATCCAGCCTGCGCAGCATGCCCAGGCCGCGTTGCAGCACTGGGCGCAGCCGCTCGGCGCTGAGCTGGCGATCGGCGATGAAGGCCGGCAGCCAGGGCAGGCGCCCCAGGCTGATGGACAGCGCGATGAGCAAGATGGCGCTGCCGAACACGGTGGACACGCCCGGGATGGAGACCGGGAACAGAAATGGCAGCGTCATCAGCGCGCACAGCATCAGCAGGCCCTTGTCGCCCATCAAGGCCATGAGTTCGCGCACCGAAAACGAGGGCTTGTCCAGCCGCGCCAACAGTTGCACCAGCACTTCGCTGGCCGAGAGTTGGCCAGCTAAGCCGGGGCCGTTGGCATGGGGCTGGGCTGTGGGCTGGGGTGGTTCTGGCGTCGGGGGCAAGGCGGTGCTCATGGTGTTTCTGAAAATGCGGCTGGCGTGTGCGCTTTGACCAGACTCTTACAGTGCAGCGCGCACGGCGTCGCCCATTTCGGCGGTGCCGACTTTTTTCGTGCCTTCGCTCCAGATGTCGGGCGTGCGCAGGCCCTGGGCCAGCACTTTCCTGACGGCGGCCTCGATGCGATCGGCTGCCTCGGGCTGGTTCAGCGAGAAGCGCAGCATCATCGCGGCGCTGAGGATGGTGGCCAGCGGGTTGGCGATGCCCTGGCCGGCGATGTCCGGCGCGCTGCCGTGGCTGGGTTCGTACAGGCCCTGCTTCTTGTCGTTCAGGCTGGCGCTGGGCAGCATGCCGATGGAGCCGGTGAGCATGGCGGCCTCGTCGCTCAAGATGTCGCCGAACATGTTGCCGGTGACGACCACGTCGAACTTCTTGGGCGCCTTGACCAGCTGCATGGCGGCGTTGTCCACGTACATGTGCTCGAGCTGCACGTCCGGGTACTGCTGGCCCACCTCGGTCATCACGTCTTTCCAGAACTGGAAGGTCTCCAGCACGTTGGCCTTGTCCACGCTGGTGACGCGCTTGCCGCGCTTTTGCGCGGCCTGGAAGGCGACGTGGGCGATGCGCTCGATCTCGGGGCGGCTGTAGCGCATGGTGTCGAAGGCTTCTTCGCTGCCGGGGAAGTGCCCATCGCTGGCGGTGCGCCGCCCGCGCGGCTGGCCGAAGTAGATGTCGCCGGTGAGCTCGCGGATGATGAGGATGTCCAGCCCGGCCACCAGCTCGGGCTTGAGGCTGGAGGCGTGGGTGAGCTGCTCGTAGCAGATGGCGGGGCGGAAGTTGGCAAACAGGCCCAGCGCCTTGCGCAGGCCCAGGATGGCCTGCTCGGGGCGCAGGTGGCGCTCCAGCGTGTCGTATTTGAAATCGCCCACGGCGCCGAACAGCACGGCGTCGGCCTGTTGGGCCAGCTTCAGCGTGGCCTCGGGCAGCGGGTGGCCGTGCGCGGCGTAGGCCGCGCCGCCGACCAGGGCTTGTTCCATTTCAAATGGCAGGCCCAGGGCCTGGAGCACCTTGACGGCTTCGGCGACGATTTCGGTGCCGATGCCGTCACCGGGGAGGATGGCGATTTTCATGTGCAGTGCTTTCGTTGGTGTTGGGAAATGGCGTGAATGAATTTCTTGCGCCACTGCAGCCAGCCGCGCTGGAGGTAGGTGGCAAAAAAGCCGTAGGGGTGGCGGCGCACGTCCCGGCCTTGCAGGGCCTGGGCAATCATGTCCAGGTGCCCGCCGTTCCAGGCCCACAAGGTGCGGCCGCCCACGCTGATCTGGTGAAACAGCGGGGGCAACTGGGCGTAGGCCAGGCCTTGCGCGCGATACGGGCAGGCGGTGCAGCGCAGCTCAAACGGCTGGTTCCACAAGGCGTTGCCGTCAGCGGCGATGTGCGCACCCGGCATGGCATTGGGCATGGAATCGAGCAGGGCCGGCGGCGGCGCGGCCAGCGCGCGCTGGCCGCAGCGTGGGCAGCGCACGTCAAGCTGCGCAGGGCGCTGGCGATGGTCGTAACGGACGTGGCTGGCGCCGCCACTCAGCCATGAGCGCGTGCGCTGCCGCTTGGGTTGAGCGGCGGGCCGGGATGGCGGAACGGGGGAGGCAGGCACGAAGATGGCTGGAAAAAATGGGCGAGCAGGCAGCGGCGACCGGGCCTGGGCGCCATGCGCGGGGCATTGTATCGGTTGCGCTCGGCCCATCCGTGTCTGTCTGCAGGCGGGCAGGGCGGCGGGGCAGGCCTTGACCTACAATCGGCGCCCACCATGACCCACGCCGCCGTCTCTTTCCAGTCCGTCAGCAAGATCTATCCCACGCCGCGCGGCCCGTTCCAAGCCTTGCATGAGGTCAGTCTGGAGATCCGCGAAGGCGAATTTCTCGGCCTACTGGGCCCCAATGGCGCGGGCAAGACCTCGCTGATTGCCATTCTGGCCGGGCTGGCCAGAGCCACTTCGGGCACGGTGACGGTGCAGGGCTTTGACGTGCAAAAAGACTATGCCCAGGCGCGCCGCCGGCTGGGCATCGTGCCGCAAGAGCTGGCCTTCGACCCGTTCTTCTCGGTGCGCGAGACGCTGCGCTTTCAGTCCGGCTATTTCGGCGTGCGCCGCAATGAGGCCTGGATCGACGAGCTGCTGCACCACCTGGGGCTGAGCGACAAGGCCGATGCCAACATGCGCCAGCTCTCGGGCGGCATGAAGCGCCGCGTGCTGGTGGCGCAGGCGCTGGTGCACAAACCGCCGATCATCGTGCTGGACGAGCCCACCGCAGGCGTGGACGTGGAACTGCGCCAGACGCTGTGGCACTTCATCGACCGCCTCAACCGCGAAGGCCACACGGTGCTGCTGACCACCCATTACCTGGAAGAGGCCGAGGCCCTGTGCCAGCGCATTGCCATGCTCAAGCGCGGCCGCATCATCGCGCTGGAGGACACCACCAGCTTGTTGGCCGCGGCCACGCAAAGCGTGCTGCAGTTCAAGACCGCGCAGCCCCTGCCCGAGGCACTGGCCGCACAGGCGCGCGTGACCGGGCGCGTGGTGCAGATTCCGGCGCGCGAGCCCGGCGACGTGGAGCGCCTGTTGGCACGGCTGCGCGAAGCGGGCGTGCAGCTGCAGGACATGGAAATCCGCCGCGCTGATCTGGAGGATGTGTTCGTCTCCATCATGGGTGAGCCGCCAGACGGCAGCGACCACTGAACCCAGCCAGCCTGCGCTGGCCGCCTGGCCTGATGCCGCCACCCAAGCCCTCTTGCTCTTTGCCCTCTTTCCCGAACATGCCCCCGACCCCCGCCCCATCTCCCTTCGGCTGGCAAGTGCTGCTGCTCAAGGAAGTCCAGCGTTTCTGGCGCGTGGCCTTCCAGACCATCGCCGCGCCGGTGCTCACGGCGCTGCTGTACCTGATGATCTTTGGCCACGTGCTCGATGGCCGCGTCACCGTCTATGGCGGCCTGAACTACACCAGCTTTCTGGTGCCCGGCCTGGTAATGATGAGCGTGCTGCAAAACGCGTTTGCCAACAGCTCCTCGTCGCTGATCCAGAGCAAGATCACCGGCAACCTGGTGTTCCTGCTGCTCACGCCGCTGTCGCACCGCGCCTGGTACGTGGCCTTTGTTGGCTCCTCCATCCTGCGCGGCTTGGTCGTGGGGCTGGGCGTGATGCTGGTGACGCTGCTGTTCACCTCCCTGCAGCTGGCCCATCCGCTGTGGGCGCTGCTGTTTGCCATCATCGGCGCGGGCCTGCTGGGCACGCTGGGCCTGATCGCCGGGCTGTGGGCCGACAAGTTCGACCAGCTCGCCGCATTCCAGAACTTTCTCATCATGCCGATGACGTTCCTCTCCGGCGTGTTCTACTCCATCGGCTCGCTGCCGCCGCTGTGGCAGGCCATCAGCCACCTCAACCCGTTCTTCTACATGATTGACGGCTTCCGCTATGGCTTTCTGGGCCACAGCGATTTCTCGCCGCTGCTGAGCCTGGCCATCACCGGTGGCGCCTGGGCGCTGGCGAGTTGGCTGGCGCTGCACCTGCTTAAGACCGGCTACAAAATCCGCCACTGACGGCCTGCGTGCCGCCCGTGGCCTGCTGCCCACGTCCGCCCCATTCATTCATATACACTGCCCCCGCCATGACCGCTGAAGAGCTCCAGTCGCTGATCCAGCAAGGCCTTGAATGCCAGCACATCGAGTTGCAAGGCGATGGCCGCCATTGGTTTGCCACCATCGTCTCGCCCGCCTTCGAAGGGCTGGGCCTGATCCAGCGCCAGCGCCTGGTCTACGCCACCTTGGGCCAGCGACTGCACACCGACGAGGTGCATGCCCTGTCGATGAAAACGCTCACGCCCGCGCAATGGCAGGCCCAGCAGGGCGCGCAATAACCTTTGCCGATTGATCAAAAGACCATGCAACAACTGTTGATCCGTGGCGGCCGCGCCCTGCAAGGCGAGGTGCCTATTTCCGGCGCCAAGAATGCGGCGCTGCCGCTGCTGTGCGCCGCCTTGCTCACCAGCGAGGCGGTGACGCTGCACAACGTGCCGCGCTTGCAGGACGTGCGCACCATGCTGCAGTTGCTGCAGCACATGGGCGTGCAGGCCGAGCACGATGCCCAGGGCACGGTGCGCTTGCGGGCGCAGCAGCTGGGCGAGCCCGAAGCCCCTTATGAGCTGGTGCGCAGCATGCGCGCCTCCATCCTGGCGCTGGGCCCGCTGATGGCGCGCACCGGTCGCGCCACCGTGGCCTTGCCCGGCGGCTGCGCCATCGGCTCGCGCCCGGTGGATCAGCACATCCGCGGCTTGCAGGCCATGGGCGCGGAGATCGCTGTTGAGCACGGCAACATCGTCGCGCGCCTGCCCCAGGGCGTATCGCGGCTGCGCGGCGCGCACATCACCACCGAAATGGTCACCGTCACTGGCACGGAAAACCTGCTCATGGCCGCCGTGTTGGCCGAGGGCGAAACCGTGCTGAGCAATGCCGCGCTGGAGCCCGAGATCATCGACCTGGCCGAAATGCTCATCGCCATGGGCGCGCGCATTGAAGGTCATGGCACTGCCACCTTGCACATTCAGGGCGTGGAGCAATTGCAGGGCTGCAGCCACAGCGTGGTGGCCGACCGCATCGAAGCGGGCACCTTCCTGTGCGCCGTCGCTGCCACTGGCGGCGACGTGTTCTTGCGCGGCGCGCGCTGCGAGCACCTGGGCGCCGTGCTGGACAAGCTGCGCGACATGGGCGTGGACATCGAGTGCCAGCCGCAGGGCATCCGAGTGCGCAGCCCGGGCGCTGCCTCGGGCAAGCTCACGGCGCAAAGCTTTCGCACCACCGAATACCCGGGCTTCCCCACCGACATGCAGGCGCAGTTCATGGCGCTCAACTGCGTGGCGCAGGGCACCTCGACCATCACCGAAACCATCTTCGAAAACCGCTTCATGCACGTCAGCGAATTGGCGCGCTTGGGCGCGCACATCCAGGCCGATGGCAAGGTCGCCGTCATCGAAGGCGGCGCCCAGCTCAGCGGCGCGGCCGTCAGCTCCACCGATCTGCGCGCCTCGGTCTGTCTGGTCATCGCCGGCCTGGTGGCCGATGGCCAGACCATCGTGGGCGAGCTGCACCACCTCGACCGGGGCTACGAAGCCATCGAAACCAAGCTGCGCGGCCTGGGCGCCGACATTGAGCGCAGCACTGCGTGACATTGCATGACATGCTTGCGGCCCTGATCCGCGCATGAAAAAAGCGGCTTGCCTTCTGGCCAAGCCGCTTTTTTCATGGATGGCTGCAGCAGCCTGCGGCGGCTGCAAGGCGCCATGCACGGGGCATCAGCGCAGGCGCACGTCCCACTCGTGGCGCTCCACGTAGGTGGGGTAGCCGCGGTGTGCGTCATGGCACTTGGAGAACAGCTTGCCATCCTGGATGAAGGCCACGCACTTCTCGCGCACCGGGCCATTGGGCTGGCGTTTCTCGTCGATCAAGTCCACGCGCGTGCCATCGGCCAACTGGCCCTGACCGACCACGCTCAGATACTCCACCTCCTTAGGAATGGTGTGCAGCACTGCGCCCGTGCACTGCGGGTTGTTGTAGGCCAGCATGTGCTCTTGGCGTTCGAAGAAGGTGGCGGTCTTTTTCGTCACCACGTCCACGTCCCACTTGTAGTAACCGGCGCTGCTCCACTCGCAGCGCTCATCGTGCTCCTTCCAGGTGCCCGAGTAGTCGAACAGCGCGGCCACAGGCTGCTGCGGGCCTGGTGCCGGAGCCGGCGCAGGCGTCGGGGCAGGGGTGGGAGCAGGCGTCGGCGCCGGGGCTGGAGCCGGCGCAGGAGAAGGTTCTGGGGCCGGTGCAGGGCTGTCCGAGCCGCCGCCACATGCCGTGGCGCCAAGACCAACCAGAAACGCCAGCAAGAATGCACGGTTCATGGGGAAATCCTCCAAAAGTGTGGTGAATGAAAGCGCGGAGCCCAAGCCAGGCCCCAGGCCATTGCAAGAAAAGGCAATGATAGGCCGCGCCCTCTAAACCGAGCCTGAAACCTGCATTCATCGAGGGTTTAGGTTTGCCGGGGGGGGGCTGGTCTTGAGCGTTGCAGCGCGGGTTCATGGGCTGGCCTGCAATCGAGGTTCAGATCCAGGCTTCATGCAGGTAGTGTGGATACACGATCTGGCCAGGATGATGGCATGGATGCCCGCCGCACAGGGATTTTGAACAGGCGCTCAAGCTCGCATGAACTGGCCCATGCGCTGATAGACCGCATCGCATGCATCGGGCACCAGAGCCTGCATGTTCATGAAGGCGTGGATCATGCCCGGCAGGTGCCAGTGCGTGCAGGGCACGCCCTGGGCTTGCAGCTGTTGGGCGTAGGCGTAGCCCTCGTCTCGCAGTGGGCAAAAGCCGGCCGTGAACAGCAGCGTGGGCGGCAGCGCGGCTGTGGCGGGCATGTGCAGTGGCGAGGCCGCGCGGCGCTGCTGCGGCGCTGTGCTTTGGAAGTACTGCTCGAAGTACCAGCGGATGCGCCGCGCGTCCAGCAAGTAGCCGCTGGCGTTTTCCTCGATCGAGGGCTGGGCCATGGTGTAGTCCAGGCTGGGGTAGATCAGGATCTGGCGGGCCAAGCGCAGCTCGGCGCGCTGCTGGGCCAGCGCGGCCAGGCTGGCTGTGAGTGCACCGCCGGCAGAGTCTCCGGCCACCGTCAGCCCACCGGCCAACCCCTCTGGCAGTGCCAGGCCCTGCTCGGCCAGCCATGCAGGCAGGGCCTCCAGGGCCTGTGTGCAGTCTTGCAGGCCTTGTGGATACGGGTGCTCCGGGGCCAGGCGGTATTCGAGTGCCAGCACGCGGCACTGCGCTTGCATGGCCAGGCGGCGGCAGATGGGGTCGTACACGGCAATGCTGCCAGCCATGTGGCCGCCGCCATGCAGGTACAGGCAGACGGGCAGGCTGGTGTCCGTCGGCGCTGGGTCGTACAGGCGCAGGGCGATGGGGCCCTCTGCGCCGGGCAGCGTAGCCTGGCGCACCTGGGCGATGTCCGGCCCGGGGGCGCACAGGGAATGGGTCAGCCCGGCCAGGCCATCGCGCGCCAGCGTGGGTGTGAGCTGGGCCGATTGCAGCGGAGCATCGGGCCGATTGGCCTGCTCCAGCAAACTGGCCAAACGAGCGTCGGGCACTGCTGAGCGGCGTGGGCATTCCGGGGCGGTGGCTGGGGCAATGAGCATGGCGCTTTTTTGATTCATGGCTTGAACAGGCTGCGCGCCAGAAACCAGGCCAGGGCCCACATCATCACGGCGACCAAGCCATCGAGCCAGATCCACAGCCGTGGCGTGTTGATGCGCTGGCCCAGCCAGGCCGAAGCACAGCCCAGGCCGGTGAACCACAACAGTGACGCCGCCATGGCGCCAAGGCCGAACACCATGGCTTGGCTGCCATAGGCCAGCGAGGCCGAGCCGATGAGCACGGCTGTGTCCAGCCAGGCATGGGGGTTGAGGCAGGAAAACGCCAGCGCCGTGGCCATGGCCTGGCCGCGGCCCATGAGCGGCGCGGCGGGCGCCTGCACCAGATCATCAATGGCCTGGGCGGCGGCATCCTGGTGGCGCGCCGTGCGCTGCGCGCGCCAAAAACGCTGCAACGCCTGCCAGCCGTACATCAGCAAAAAGAGCACGCCGGCGCCAACCAGCGCGCCATGCACCTTGTCGGGCATGTGGCCGAACTGCGCCAGCCCGTACACGCCGATGAAGATCAGCAGGCAGTCGGCGGCAATGCTCATCAGCACGGTGAGCAGCACGTGCTGGCGCAGCAGCCCCATGCGCAGCACGTGGGCGTTTTGCGGGCCAATGGCCATGATGAGCGACAGCGACAGCGCCAGGCCGGAGAGAAAAGTCGTGGCGGTGGTGGAAGAGGGCATGGGGCGGGCAGATGGGCGTGGGGCGCCAGCATTCTATGTATGGATGGCGCGGCTAGGGCGTGTGATGCACTTTTCGCCCCTCCGCGAGAGCACCCTGGCATGCGCATTGCAGCGTTGCCTTAACATCGCCCGCCCGGCGGCAGTGGCCCAAGGGGCGTTTGCAGCGCATGCTTGGCTGCCAGGGCCGATCACGCGCTGCGCCGCGCTGTTTGGGCTGAGATTGCAGACTGTGATTCAACGTTTTCTTTATGCGCTTGCTTGCTTCTTACTTTCAGGTTTCCAGCGATCCCAGCATTTGGGCCGTGCAGTTGTTTGCCATCGTGTTTGCCACGGTGTGCTGCAATTTCGTGCTGCTGCGGGTGTTGGATTTTTTTGGCCGCGTCACCAGCCATACGCGCTCGATTTGGGACGATGCGCTGCTGCAGGCGGCGCGCTTGCCGCTGCGGCTGATGGTGTGGGTCATTGGCCTGTCAGCCGCAGTGGCCTTGCTCAATGCCATTGAAAGCAATGTGCTGTTTGCGCACGTGGATGCAGCCCGGCGCGTGCTGTTGATTGCCATTGCGGCGCTGTTTGTGCTGCGCTTGATCCGCAACATGGAAGCGAACCTGACCGACGCCCAGCGCAACAAGCGCCCGGTGGACAAGACCACGGTATATGCCGTGGGCAAGCTGCTGCGCTTGTCGGTGGTCATCACCGCGGCGCTGGTGGCGTTGCAGACGCTGGGCTTTTCCGTCTCGGGCGTGCTGGCCTTTGGCGGCATTGGCGGCATGGCCATTGGCTTTGCCGCCAAGGACATGCTGGCCAATTTTTTTGGCGGTCTGATGATTTATCTGGACAAGCCCTTCACCGTGGGCGACTGGATTCGCTCGCCCGATCGCCAGATCGAGGGCACGGTGGAGGACATCGGCTGGCGCATTACGCGCATTCGCACCTTCGACAAACGCCCGCTGTACGTGCCCAACTCGCTGTTCACCAGCATCGTGGTGGAGAACCCTTCGCGCATGCTGCACCGGCGCATCCACGAGACCATGGGCATTCGCTACGAGGACCAGCACAAGATGGCGGCCATCTGCGATGCGGTACGCGACATGCTGCGCAGCCACCCGGACATCGCCTCGGAGCAAACCATCATCGTGCACTTCAATGCCTGCAGCGACTCCAGCCTGGATTTCATGGTGTATTGCTTTACCAAGACGACCGAATGGGTGCGCTTTCACGCCATCAAGGAGCAGGTGATGCTCAAGATCATGGACATCGTGGCCGAGCATGGCGCGCAGTTTGCCTATCCAACGCGGGCGCTGTTTCTGGCCGGCGATGCGGAGCATGCGCCAGTGCAGCTGGCCAGGGCGGCCTCGGGCGGCGCAGCGCAGGCGCAAGGATAGGTGGTGCAGTCAGCAGGGGATTTGGGACAACGCTGAACAAGCCCCTCGCGCGCGTCGCATCCCTGTGAGGGGCGGTCTGCGGCGCAAGCAAATCCTCGCGATACCGCTTGGTATCGCTGCGGTTTGCGCCTTGCATCTGCGGCTTTTGCCTCGAAAAACCGCTGCGCAAACCCAATCTCAACAACTCCTAGAGCGTGTTATGCACTTTGCGCCCCCCGCGAGAGCGCCCCGGCGTGTGCAGTGCAAGGCGCTGTTGCCGCCGCAGCCGGCGGGCTGCAAGGGAGCAGCAACGCCGCAATGCGCATGCCGGGGCGCTCTCGCGGGGAGCGCAAAGTGCATAACACGCTCTAGACCGAAGATGCCGGCGGGCGCAGGCGGTCGATCGCGTGCGCGGCCAGCGCGCCGTATTCGTAGGCGGCCTCGCGCAGCGGCTTGAGCGCGGGGCGCTGCGGCTCGGTGACGGGCACGGGCAGTTGCGTGGCGTCGATCTGGCCCAGCACCAGACGCGCCAGCTCGCGCCCCAGCGTGGTGCCTGGGCCAATGCCGCGGCCGTTGTAGCCGCTGAAGCTGATGGTGTTGCGCGCCAGCTGGTGAAAGCGCGGCAGAGCATCGCTGGTCATGCCGATCTGGCCGTACCAGGCATGTTCGAACTCGACCGGGCCCAGCTGCGGAAACCAGCGCGCCAGCACTTTGTGCCCCCAATGCGGATGCAGCTGCGCGCCCAGGCCGCGCAGCGCGCCAACGCTGCCCAGCACCAGGCGGCCTGCGGCGTCGCAGCGCAGCGAGGCCAGCACCTGGCGCGTATCCCAGGCGCCGTGGCCTTGCGGCAGGATGCGCGCGCGCTGCTGCGCACTCAAGGGCCGGGTGGCCAGGTTGAAGTAGGGCAGGCGAATTTGCTCGCGCTGCAGCTGCGGCCACAGCGTGCCGGTGTAGGCATCGGTGGCGACGATGACCCAGGGCGCGCGCACGCGCCCGGCGGCCGTGTGCAGCAGCCAGTGGCTGCCCGCGTCCTCGGCGGCGCTGACGCGGCTGTGCGTGTGGATGCGCGCGCCTGCGGCCATGG